>JALNYD010000015.1 GCA_023230025.1 Candidatus Cloacimonadota bacterium
CTGATGGTGTATTTTGAGGAGCATCCGACTGAAGCTAAGAACATCTCCATGAAAAGCGTGATGGCCGCCCGTAGCCGTGAAGCTGCCCGCAAAGCCAGAGAGCTTACGCGCCGCAAATCTGTGCTGGAAAGCGGCTCTCTTCCCGGTAAGCTGGCAGACTGCACGATCAACGATCCCGCAAAGACCGAGCTATTCCTGGTGGAAGGAGACTCTGCCGGAGGATCTGCCAAACAGGGTAGAGACCGTAGCTATCAGGCCATCCTGGCGCTGTGGGGCAAGATGCTGAATACTGAAAAAGCCCGTGTTGACAGGGTATTGAACAACGATAAGATTCAACCGATCATTCTGGCTTTGGGAGCTGGCATTGGTCAGGAGTTTGATGTGACTCGTCTGCGTTATCACAAGATCATCATCATGGCGGACGCAGATGTTGATGGAGCGCATATCAGCACCCTATTGATGACCTTCTTCTACCGCTACATGCGCCCCCTGATCGAGCAAGGCTATCTTTACATCGCCATGCCCCCGCTATTCCTGGTGCGTAAAGGCAAACAAAAGCGTTATGTGTTTTCGGAAGCTGAGCGCGATGCAGCATTGCAGGAATTTGGTGAAAAAGGCGTGTTTATCCAACGCTATAAAGGTCTTGGTGAAATGAACGCCGAACAGCTTTGGGAAACCACTATGGATCCTGAATCGCGTACCATGATCGCAGTGCGGATGGATGATGCCATCGAGGCCGATCGTTTGTTTACCATTCTGATGGGTGATGAAGTGGAACCTCGCAGAGAGTTCATCCAGGCCAATGCCCGTTACGTAAAAAATCTTGATATTTAATGGAGTTTATAGATGTCTGATAACAACAGAATAATCCCTACTCAGATCGAAGATCATCTTAAACAGGCTTATCTGGATTATTCCATGAGCGTGATCGTATCACGTGCCCTGCCTGATATCCGGGACGGTCTGAAACCTTCCCAAAGACGCATCCTGTTTGCGATGCACGAGCTCAATCTCAGCCCCGGCGGGCATTTCCGTAAATGTGCCAAGATCGCCGGTGATACCTCCGGAAACTACCACCCACATGGTGAACAGGTTGTATATCCGACCCTGGTGCGCATGGCTCAACCCTGGATTATGCGCTATCAACTGATCGATGGTCAGGGAAACTTTGGGTCCATCGATGGTGATCCACCTGCGGCTATGCGTTACACTGAAGCCCGTATGCAAAAGATTACCACAGAAATGCTTGGTGAAATCGATAAAGACACAGTAGATTTTAAAAGCAACTATGACGAAACCCGCAAAGAGCCTGAGGTTTTCCCCGCCCGTACACCCAATCTGCTGATCAATGGTTCATCCGGTATTGCTGTGGGTATGGCAACCAATATGCCACCCCACAACATTGGTGAAGTGAGTGATGCCATCATCGCTTTGATCGATAATCCAGACCTTCAACCCCTGGATTTGCTGCAATACATCAAGGGACCGGATTTTCCCACTGGAGGATTCATCCTTGGTAGTGACGGCATCAGAGATTACTTTGAAACCGGAAGAGGGCGGGTCTTGGTTCGTGGTGAGATGGAAATCGAAACCATGGCTAATGATAGTGAACGCATCATCATCCGTTCCATCCCCTACCAGACCACAACGTCTCTGTTGATTGAGCGAATGGTGGAACTGGTCAAAGAAAAACGCATTGAGGGAATCAGCGATATTCGCGATGAATCCGGGCGCGACGGCATGCGCATCGTGATCCAGGTGAAGCGCAATCATGATGCAAACGTGGTGCAAAACCTGCTCTACAAATACACGCAGATGCAAAGTACCTTTGGCGTGATCAACCTCTGCCTGCGCGATGGCATCCCAGAAGTATTGAATATGAAGGAGTTGGTGAACAACTTCATCGAGTTCCGTCATGATGTCATCTTGCGCCGCACTCAGTTTGAGCTACGTAATGCCGAAGCCCGGCTGCACATTTTGGAAGGTTATCGCATCGCCCTGGATCATCTGGATGAGGTGATTGCCACCATCCGCGCATCTGCTACTCCTCCGGAAGCCAGCATCGCCTTGCAAGAGAAGTTTGGACTCTCCGAGATTCAGGCAAAAGCAATCCTGGATATGAGGCTGCAACGCTTGACCGGATTGGAACGGGACAAGATTGAACAGGAATACCGCGAGATCCTGGATCTGATCATCCAGTTGCGCGCTCTGGTGGAAAACAGAGAGTTGCGTTTGGACAAGATCAAGGAAGAAACGCTGGAGATCAAGGACAAATTTGCTGATCCCCGTCGGACTGCAATAATTGAGGGACGCGGCGGAAGCTTCAATATGGAAGATCTGATTGCCGACGACATGATGGTAATCACGATCACTCATGACGGCTACGTGAAGCGTTTGCCGGTTGATACCTACAGAGTGCAGGGACGCGGAGGCAAGGGCCTCAGCGCATCCAATCTCAAAGAGCAGGATTTCATCCAATACCTCTTTGTTGCCAATGCCCATGATTACATTCTGCTCTTTACGGATCATGGCATGTGTCACTGGCTGAAAGTCTATACCATCCCCGAAGCCAGCCGCACCGCCCGAGGTAAGGCCATTGTGAATCTGGTGAAATTCTCTGAAGGAGAAAAGATCAAAGCCTTCGTGACGCTCAGAGAGTTTAATCCCGAGCAAAACATCATTATGTGCACACGTAATGGCTTGATCAAAAAGACCTCGCTGGCTGCCTATTCTCACCCCCGTAGTAATGGTATCCGCGCCATCAAGCTGCTGGATGGTGATGAACTGATCGATGCCAGAATCTCCTCAGTTGGAGACCACATCCTGCTGGCAACCCGTTTTGGGTACAACAACCGCTTTGATGAAAGCGAAGCCAGGGCAATGGGACGCAATACCAAGGGTGTTCGTGGGATCAGATTGCGCGACGAAGACTATGTGATCTCCATGGCAATCATCAATGCCGAATATATCAAAGATAACGGTGATGAATCCGAAAACCTGCCCAACCTTCTGGCTATCAGTGAAAACGGATTTGGCAAACGCAGCCCGATCTCAGCATATCCAGTCAACGTTCACCGTGGCGGTAAAGGTGTGATCACCATGAATACATCAGCCCGTAACGGCATGATGGCAGCGCTGATGCTGGTGACTGATGAAGATGATTTGATGATCATCACCAAGGATGGCATGATTATCCGTCAAGCAGTCAAAGAAGTGAAAATCACTCAAAGCAGAAATACTCAGGGAGTACGTTTGATCAACCTCAGCAAAGGCGATCAAGTGTGTGATATCACCTGCGTGCCACCTGAAAATGAAGATGAAGACAACCTGGAAAAGAAAGTGGAAGAGCTCAAAAAGGCCCCTCCACGCACTCAATTCAACACGCAACAAAGCGATGAGGATGATCTTGAAGATGAGATCGATGACACTGAGGAAATCGACACCGCCGATGATGCGGATGATTCTGAAGAATAGCATCGTAGCCTTACTCCTGCTAGTGCTGGCCGGTTGCGCTATCAAGCGCTTCCAGCCAGCCCCGGGAGACTATTTAATCGAAGACCGTTTTGCCATTGTGAGGACGGATAGCCTGGTAATAGCCCTCCGTCCTCAAACTTATCGCAGTCCCAACGGAACCGTGGGAAATATCTTCTTTTCCATCTTTATGAGTGTGCAAAACATCAGCACCCATACTATTGAGCTTAAGAGAAACGCTTTTTTTGTGTTGGTGGATAATAAGCAGGCTCGCCCTTTGCCAATTGATTGGATAACGATAGGATTTTCCAGTCCCATTTCCTGGGATTGGCAAGATCCCATGAATCCCATCCAGAACAGGGATCCGGATTGGCAGCAGATCCAGGAAGATCGTTATGACATGATAGCCTCTGCTTTTAGTTTTGGGGAACTGCTTAGCGGCGCCAGGATGGAAGGATATGTCTTTTATGATCCCCCGGTTACTCATGCAGATAGCATTGAGGTGGATATCTTTGGCCAGCGGGTGAAGTTTGTGAAGAAGTAAAGGGTTCAGAATGAACTTAACGGTGATGAAAGCTTGGAGATATGATTGCAGGCGTCTGGTCCACTGAAAAAGCGCAATGCTGACTTTTCTTGACCTGTAGCCTCGTTCGACATGAGACGTGTCGAATCCTATGGGCTTTCTTGTGAACCCCAATGGCATCAATCAGGGATTAAAACTTAGCTGTCGGGTTTGATCCTGCTGAACAAGTAATCCAGTGTAGTAGTAATAATTAAAGTTTTGATCCTGAATCTTTAGATCCCAATAGGCAGGATTCAGGCTGATCAATCGAGAACTACCCCCAGGCAGATTGCTTTCCAGGATATTGCTCCCCCAATCGTTAGTTCCAGCCTGGCTGAGATATGCCTCCCTGATACTACGAGTAGAAGTATTCCGGAGGCGTAAGGCTCCACAATTTGGCTCCAGGGTAACGCTTTGCCCACCTCCCAGGTTCATATCCACGTACAGCACTCCTGGCCAGATGTGATCTCCATGATACAGAATTGCGACATCATTGGGACCAGATACTCCGAAACTTCGAGTGCTACCAGGAGGGATATAGCGTTCAGCCCCGCTATCGATGCGAATCCAGGCCTCACCGGTGCTGTTGTTCTTGACCACTAATTCGTTTTCTGAAAAACAGGCGCCAATGAAAAGCATCATCAGCGCCGTAAGACAAATCAGGATTCGGATCATGGAAGATCTCCGGTCAATCCTCTCCCGCAGCTTTAGCCCGGGAACGCATGGGCTTGATCATTGTAAAATCAGGTTCCTGGCTTCCATTTACTACTCCAGGAGTAATGGTGCAGCTTTGAATGCTGCTGTTATCAGGAAGATCATACATAATCTTGATCATGAATCCTTCCATGATTGAACGCAGACCCCGTGCGCCAGTCTTTTGAGCGATGGCAATCCGGGCAATTTCCTTTAGGGCTGCGGTGTCAAACTCCAGTTGCACACCATCCATCTCAAACAGCTTTTGATATTGCTTACAGATGGCGTTTTTGGGCTCGGTCAAGATATCAATCAAAGCCTCTTCACTAAGTTCATGCAAGGTACAGATCACCGGCATCCGGCCGATAAGTTCCGGAATCAATCCATATTTGAGCAGATCATGCGGGGTTGTGTGATCAAAGATGTTTGTTTCCTCAGTCTTTTCTCCCAGATCCACATCAAAGCCGATGGCCTTCTTGTCGGTGCGTTCCTTGATGATCTTTTCCAGACCAAAGAATGCGCCGCCCGCGATGAAGAGGATATTTTTGGTATCCACTTCGATGAACTCCTGTTGAGGATGCTTGCGCCCACCTTTGGGGGGAACGTTCACCTTGGTGCCTTCCAGGATCTTCAACAGTGCCTGCTGAACCCCTTCACCGGACACATCACGGGTGATGGATGGAGTCTCGCTCTTGCGGGATATCTTGTCGATTTCATCAATATATACGATCCCGCGTTCAGCCTTGGCAATGTCATAATTTGCGCTTTGCAGCAGGCGTACCAGGATGTTTTCCACATCTTCGCCCACGTAACCAGCCTCAGTAAGGGTAGTAGCGTCGCTAATCGCAAATGGTACTTCCAGGAAGCGAGCCAAAGTCTGCGCAATCAGGGTTTTACCGCTGCCAGTTGGGCCAATCATCAGAATATTGCTTTTGTCCAGATCAACTTCATCGTTGCTATTCTGCTTGAAAATACGTTTGTAGTGGTTGTAAACAGCAACCGAAATGATCTCTTTGGCACGATCCTGACCAATGACATATTGATCCAGAAAGCTCTTTATCTTACTGGGAATGGGATGCGCAAACTCAGCTAAATCTACTTCAGGATGATTGGTTTCGATGATATTGTGACACATCTCGATGCAATCATTGCAGATATTGCCGGCAATGCCCCGAATCAGATTTGCTACTTCCGATTCATCCCGCCCACAAAAAGAGCAGCTAAGATGTTTTGTATTATTCAAATTACTTCTCCTGCTTTTGATCACGCTGAGCGATCACTTCATCGATCAGGCCATAAGCTTTGGCTTCTTCTGCACTCATAAAATAGTCGCGATCGGTATCCTGGCTAAGTTGCTCAATGCTTTTCCCGGTGTGATGATGGAGAATCTCATTCATCCTGCCGCGCAGATAAAGAATCTCGCGAGCCTGGATTTCCACATCAGCGGCTCTGCCCTGAGTGCCGCCCCAGGGTTGGTGAATCATCACACGGCTATTGGGTAATGCGGTACGCTTCCCTTTGGCTCCGGCAGCCAGCAATACAGCCCCCATCGAAGCGGCCATGCCGATGCAAATCGTAGATACCTGCGGTTTGATATATTGCATGGTGTCGTAGATGGCAAGACCAGAGCTGATGCTACCTCCAGGACTATTGATGTACATATAGATATCGCGGCTGGGATCTTCCCCTTCCAGGTGCAATAACTGAGCAACCACTGTGTTGGCCAGATTGTCGTCAATTGGACCACCCACAAAGATAATGCGATCCTTTAACAAACGGCTGTAAATGTCATAGGCGCGTTCGCCGCGTCCTACCTGTTCGATCACCATCGGGATGTAGTTCATAGTTCTTCCTCAAGGCCTAGCTCTTCTTCCACAAGTTGAGCATCTTCTATTTCGTCCTTTTGCTCTTCAGGCTCCGGGATATAGAAATCCGCAGTCTCAGCAAGCTTGCGCAGAATGAAGTAGTTTTGCACATTCTGGCTGAAATCTTCTTCACTGATCTCATCCTTGTGCTTTTCTTTGTAGGCTTCTACGGTAATGTCCTCCAGGATAGCGGAGTGTTTGAAATACTCTTCCTTCATCTCAGCACTGATCTCCTGGGGCATGTTCTGACGCAAATTACGCAGAATGTACATATTGATCAGATCTTGGGAAATCTGCATTTGGTATTGATACTTCAAATATTGACGGTATTCCGGATGAGGGCTGTTCTCTGCTTCCTTATCGGCCAGATAATCAATGGTTTTCTTGGGGAGATCAAAGCGGTTGTCGATAAAGAGCTTGCCGATAATGGAAAAGTTCTCAACGTTCAAGTTCTTGTGTTCATTGACCAGGCGCATATCATCAGCAATCTTGGTCTTCATGGCTTCCATGCTTTCAAACTCCATATCTTTGGCAAAATCGTCATCCAACTCAGGATATTGCATTCTGCTGATGGAATTGACCATGACCTTCACGGGATACAAGGTGTCATTATCCAAAGTCACGCTGGAATTGCGGCTGGTAAGCTTGATCATCTTGCCCTTCAACTCGGTGTCCAGGATGTCACCAGTCTTTTTGCCGATTAATTCTGGAATGGCACGGGTTTCTGGATTGTCACCTGCAAACAGAGAAGCGTTCAGCTGAAGCTCTTCCGCGTTTAGGGATAAAGTGTATTCTACATCTATATGATCGTTTTCAATAGCTTCTTCCACGTCCACCACACGAGCATTCTGATTTCGTAATTCTTCCAGATAGCGCGAAACTTCTTCATCCAGCGAAACGGGATGGTAGGGAACCTTCAAACCATCGAGCTGCTTGAAGGATACAACGGGTTCGTGCTCAAGCTCAATCTTGATCATCATATCCTGACCCTTCTCCCACTGCACGTCCTTTACATCTGGAAACAACAGGTACTCCAGATTGTGTTCCTTGGCGGCAGTCTCAAAGTATTCATTTACGCTATCCTGCAAGAAATACTCCTTGATGCGATCAGCATAAGCACGTTCCACCATGGAAAGCGGTGCCTTGCCTTTGCGAAAGCCCGGTACTTCAGCATTCCTGGCTGTTTTCCGAAGGTGCTTCTCCCAGGATTGTTCCACTTCCGAAGAAGGAACCTGGATATTTACTTCTGTGGTCACAGAGTTGATGGCTTTTAATTCTACCTGCACTTTATTTCTCCTTAATCAAATTCAAAGGTTGGTGCGAAAGAGGGGACTCGAACCCCTACAGGAGTGAACCTACTGGATCCTAAGTCCAGCGCGTCTGCCAATTCCGCCACTTTCGCAAGAGCTTTGTATATATGTTTTTGCTATGAAATGTCAGTATTTTGAAGGGGCTGCTTCTGTCAAGCAGATTTGCTGCAATCTATAGCAATTGAAGGTTATCAATCAACCGCGTTTTCCCCACATATGCAGCAAGCAACATCCGGCTATATTCATCAATCTGAGCATGTGGCATCAAAGTTCTGGAATCCACAATGCTGACATAATCCACCCTTGCCCCTCTGCTTTGTAAATGCTCGGTTGCCTGGCGGATCAATTCTGCGCTGTCCAAGATTCCTGATCTCGCCTGGCTTTGCGCCATTTGCAGGGCTTCAGACAGGCTGCGGGCAATCTGACGTTGGCTTTGATCCAGATATACATTGCGACTGCTCTTGGCAAGGCCATCAGGTTCGCGGACAATCGGACATCCAACAATCCTGAGCGGCAAATTCAGATCAACTGCCATTGTGCGTAGAATAGTTAACTGCTGATAATCCTTTTCACCCATATACATCCGGTGTGGACGTACGAGGTTGATGAGCTTGAGCACAACAGTGCAGACTCCCCGAAAATGTCCTGGACGGCTGGCTCCACAAAGGATATTGGAGAGTTCTTCCACTTCCACCCAGCTATGGTAGCCATCTGGATACATTTGCCCGGAACTGGGAAAGAAGACGTAGTCAACTCCCCTCTCGTGTAACAAGTTCAGATCCCGTTCAAGATCCCGTGGATAACTGGCAAGATCCTCGTTAGGACCAAACTGGGCTGGATTTATAAAGATTGATACAACCGTGATCTTGCACTCTTTGCGGGATGCGTCAACCAAGCTGAGATGCCCTTCATGTAGATAGCCCATGGTCGGTACAAAGCCAATCCTGCTCCCGGTGGGATATGTGATTTCCTGCATCTCCTGCAGGCTATTGATTTGCAGCATCAGAGGATCTTTTCTATCCCGTTATCTTCATTCAACAGCAGGATTCTGGGTTTGTGAGCCATAATCTCGGAATCATCCATCATCCCATAATTAATCACAATGATCCGATCACCCTCGTGAGCCAAACGCGCAGCAGCACCGTTGATGCCGATCATCCCGCTATTGCGTTCACCTTTGATAATGTAGGTGCTAAAGCGCGCGCCATTGGTGATATTGAACACTTCCACGCGCTCAAACTCCTGCATGCCACTGGCTTCCAGCAGGGCCTCATCGATTTTTATGCTGCCGTTATAATTTATATCGCATTCCTTCACCGTAGCCCGGTGAAGCTTGGCTAAAAGTATCTGCCTGAGCATTTTGGGTCTCCATAATTTGTTCTTAATAGCATGATAATTCGATCAAGCCTTTTTGTCAATCAGAATCGGGTATCTATTGATAGTTCAGTAAGGAGTTACGGAGGTTGGTGGGACTAACGAAGAGACAAGATCAAATATCGAATCATATTGTTATATATCGAGTTCCAGCTCCAATTGATCCCGATGGGCGCCAATCCTCTTTTCACATAAGGCTACGTATTCGGGATTGATCTCGTAACCAACATAACTCCTTTTCGCTTTCTGTGCGGCTATTCCTGTTGTTCCGCTACCCATGAAAGGATCAAGTACTATGTCTTCGATAAATGAGTATAAGTTTATAAGTCTATGTGGAAGCTCAATGGGGAAAGGTGCGGGATGCCCTACTCTCTTAGCTGATTCAGCGTTCATCGTCCATATAGATTTTGTCCAATTCATGAAATCTTCCTTGGATAAGGAGTTTTCTTTGTTGTTCCTTTTTCTCGAATAGTCTCCTTTTGAGAAAACAAGAATATATTCATGAACATCTCTTAGAATTGGGTTTGCTGCGCTTAGCCAGCTACCCCAGGCTGTCGATGGACTTGCACTGGCAGCTTTGTTCCATATAATTTCACCCCTCATCCTGAAACCAATTTCAATCATCATTGTTGAAATATAATCAGATAGTGGAATATAGGGTTTTCGCCCAAGATTTGCTACATTGATGCAAGCCCTACCTCCATTCACGAGAACGCGATAAGTCTCCCGGAATGAATTTCTGAGTAAATCCAAATACTCTCGGAGCGAGAGATCTTCATCATAGTCTTTACTGACATTATATGGCGGGGATGTGATCATCAGGTGTACACAGTTGTCTGGAAGCTCTTTCATATTATCTGCAGAGCCCAAAAGAACTCGATTAATGTACTCACCAGGAACAGAGTTTTCGTGAGTATCAACTACCCTTTCTATGTCCAATTCAGTATATAGCTTTGAATTGTAGAATTTAGAAGAATCGTGGTTGATTCTGCCATTTGTTCCGAATGAACTGGTTGAAGTACCGTATTCTTTTTTCATAACCGCTATTCACTGATTAAGCTAATAAACTTCTCAGCCTTAAGCCTGCGGCTTGATTCGCGGCTGGCTAACTCAATTATCGCTCCCAGTTTTTCTTT
This sequence comes from Candidatus Cloacimonadota bacterium, assembly GCA_023230025.1. Classification (GTDB taxonomy): domain Bacteria; phylum Cloacimonadota; class Cloacimonadia; order Cloacimonadales; family Cloacimonadaceae; genus UBA5456. The sequence goes on from JALNYD010000015.1 coordinate 10,412, forward strand.
AGGGATCATCGATGAGAAGTAACGCATATCTTTATTCACTAGCTCGTTACATTTAAACTGCAGTTCCTGAATATCCGAAAGAGTGCTGAAGCCACACTTAGGGCTTTGTGCTAGATACTCGGAGTCACAAGGATTGGGATTCAACGACCAAAATCCTTGAACAATGCCGGCTTTCAAAAGATGGTCTACTTTATGTTCATAGAACTTAGTGATCGGGCTATTTCCTAGTATGACTATCGGTATCGAATTCCCTAAATCACCTGATGCTCTTATATTTACTGCTTTTCCTATGGCCTTAAGCATGGAATCAGAGCGCAGTAATGATGGCGTTCCCCTGTGTGTTTTATAGTCTCCCAAGTATCTCAATCCATCCTGCCTAGAATACATGTAGTTATTTACGATGCTCATCTTTATCTCAAAAATAAGCTTGATATTTTTAGGGCTCTGTTGCTTGGAGTTTGTTTTACAGAATGCTAAGTCTGCACCTGATCTCAGTGGAAGGGCTAAGTCATCACATTTAACGTCATTGACTGCATATAAGCCTAACTTGCGAGCAATCGGAGACAAAAGATCTTTGCACCATTTTTCAGTAAAATGCCCAATTGATGAGTTTCTACTCTGCAAGGTATTACCTTCAGAAGAAATTGACTTGGGAACGTATGCGTAACAACTACCTTTTATTTGATAAAACAGCTGTTCTTCAGATAGAAAGCTTCTCAGGGCCTCCCTGAAGTATCTTATTTCGGTATCTATGTCCCAAAGTTTAGTAGGCATCTACATCGTCTCCTTGTTTGATGAATACATGTAATTGCTCTCCTCTTATCTGTCAAGTTTTAATCGCTGCAGGCATCCCCCAATCATGCTCGGGTATGATTCAGATCCCATCTCACACCGAAAGCATCCTGTAAGGCGACTAAAGTTTCAAGAATCGCATGTTTGGCAGCCCAGGTGTACGTATGATGTAAATCCCGGTGGCAAAGCCTGATAGATCAAGTTCAGCTTCTTTGCTGCTCAGCTCGATCCCGGCGACCTGCTGTCCTTTGATATTGTAAACTGCCAGTTTTCGGATGCAATTGTTAGATTGCCTCAATTTCAAAGTAGCAGTAGCCGGATTTGGATAAAGCTCCAGAATCGCTAATGGTGACAGGCTGGGATCATCCGTTGCCGAGGAGGGGTTGCTAATGCTGCTCTCAATCGTAATCACCCCATCCGAAAAAGTGAAGGTAAGCACATCCCAATCAGGATCTTCCAATTCCCAGCTTTGGGCATAAGTGACGACAGAGCCAAAATCCAGATCTCCAGTGCTTTGAGGAAGCAGGGTATGCGCTTCATGATCATCAATACGGACAGTAGCCAAATGTGGCACATTGGCATCAGCATCAAAATAATCAATCGATGCCTGAATGGTATTTTCAGACATGTTGAACGTGGAGTTGCTCAGGACTGGGCTGGATTCATTGATCAATTCCACATAATGAGGTTTGAGCAATACCTTCACACCCTCACTCATATCTGATTGCTGGATCCCATTTACCAGTGTGATACGGGAAGTAGTGGCCGTTGTGGCAAAAAGTGGATACTGTGGATCATACCAGGAGGCAAAATCCGGATCACCCAGAAGATCGGCAGTCTGACAGGAAAGCAGCAGATAATCCTCCTGAATGTTGTACTCGATATCACCCAGACGGGTTAAGCCATCCAGCCCACTACCGTTGATCTTGTAGAGCCCGGGGCTGATAATGGGGGCCATATCTACAGTGTACATCAAGCCATAGACGATGGGATCATCTTCAATCCCCGCACTGGGATCCACAATTGCCGGCATATAGGCATAATAGGTCATTCCGGAAGATGTTACATAGCTGGGATTTACTGTGCGAATAGCAAAATAAAGCCGATCCGCAGTATAGCTCATGCGATACTCCATGATATCCAGAAGCGAGGTGTTGTAGAGATGGTCATTGATGGGATCATCGGTCAGCAAGTTTGTGGCAAAGATTTGGGGCGGCATGGCAGCAAAGACCGGATTGACCAGAAGCTCTGGATAAGTCCTGCTGAAGCCCACATAGCCAGGAACTTGCATATCGCCCAAATGCCAGCCATATAGCCATTGAACACACTCCTGGTTCTGAATATAAAGCGTGCCATTCACCAAAGCGTGAGTGTGATACTGCGTAGTTTGATCTGAGTTTACGATAAATTGGAGCTGTGATGGATTATCTAGAATCCAGATTTGTTCATAATCCTCAATAGCACAGAGGCTAAGGCAAAAAACCAATAGAAGCAGAATCAGGCTTGTTTTCATATGATCCTCCTAAAAGGTCGTGCAGAGCAGCACAGACCAGGTTTGGTTGCGCAGTGCAACTGGCTCAAAAAACTTATAGGTGGGTAGATATAGGTAATCCCAACCCAGAGTAAACCGATATTCCAGACTCACCGGATATTTGGCTTGAAAGTTCAAAGCTCCCCCATAGACAAAGCTGAAATCGAACATATTGATATCGCTCAGAGAGCTCTCTTCCCAGATTGGCAGGGCCATACTGCCACCCTCCTGATCTGGAAGATACACAGTGCCATCCAATTCATGATAGCCTTTCACCTTTACTGCCATGGCAGTTCCGGCTATTGCTACAAGATCACACTTGGGAAGAGACATGGTTTTGAGCTTGAACAGGACAGGGATTTCCAGATAGTCCAGATAGTATTTGACATCCATGGTGGCAGGTTGCGACAGCTCTTCAATAACGCCATCCAGTTCCATGCGACTAATGCTGATCTTCTGCTTCGATCCCTTTTGGGTGTAAAGAGCTTCAAAGCCCAAACTCAAGTTTTCACTTGCCGCAAACTCCACAAACATCCCTCCGATGAAGCCTGGACGCAGGCGAGTTTTGACCTCATAATCACCTTCATCACCCTTGGTGCCATAATGCTGGGCAAGATTCATACCGATCTTTGTACCCCAACTTGCCGTAGCCTGAGCCGATAGCAGCACATTCAACAAAAACATGATTAGCAAGAGTATTACTTTCATTTACATTCTCGTCAGCGTATCCTGGATCAAGCCATGCAGATATTCAGAAAGCCGGTGTTTATCCTGATAGATTTCATCCTGAGCTGAGATTGGTGGCAGAATCCGCAGCTTGATCGCCACTTTGTGGATGCCCTTGTCAATCTCATAGATGCGCCAGGTATCCTTGATTACCAGAGGAACAATGGTTGCCTCTGCCATTACTGGAAGTTTGAAACTACCCAGATGAAACTCGCCCATTTGATCGCCTTTGCTGCGTGTGCCCTCGGGGAAGATCACCATGGGATGTCCGTCATTGATCACAGCAGCACTCTTTTTGAAAGATTCCATTGCAGCCCGGGCTGAATTGCGATCTATGAATACGCAGGGAATCTCCTTCATCCACCATGCCAGAACAGGTATCTTGAACAGCTCCTGCTTGGCAATGAAGCCACTGGGTTTCTTGATAAAACCCAGCACCAGCGGAATATCGAACATACCTTGATGATTGGCGATGAAACAGATATTATTCTGATCCGGCAGATTCTCCACTCCTTCTACTTGCACGGTTGAACCAGTTGAAAGCAAGGTGTTTCTCCCCCAAAACCGTACGCAGATAAACACCACTTTGCGATAGAGCTTTCTGGGAAGAATAATCTTGCAGATGATGAGCAGGAAGTAGGCCAGCATACACAGGAGCATGAAAAAGAAAAACCAGATTTTCCACAAGGTAGATTTCAACTTTACTCTCCTTTAGTAACTCAGGGTTACCCATTCTTCATAGATTTCATTTAGGGAGGTAACCCAGGCCTGCTTTTTCAGAGCGTGGTTGATGGTTGTCCAATACAGATTTCCCCAGCCCGGATAATCCACTGGATCAAAGGTAGTATTGTGCCACAGCAAAGATATGTGAGACTGGTATGTGGCAGCAATATCCGTTAGACGATTCAGCGCTCGTTTCCCGGCAGCCATGCTCAGATTCATCGCTCGCGGCGAATGCAGGGTGGTATCCATCACAATCAAAGGAATCTCCAGCACTCTGAATGGTCTGTTTTCCTTGATGTTAAAGGGGTAGAAGGGAAATGAAATCCCAGCCCGGAATCCTATGTTTTCCCAATAACCCAGAGTGCTGTCATATTTGATACCGGCTGCTTCCAGATTACTGAAACTCTTCTGATAATCGAAGTGCAGATAGTGGGAGCGAAATCCGCTGGGATTAAAGCCCAAATCCCGGAGAATCTGAAGTTCGGCTTTCAGGATGCTGAGATTGAAGGCGGCATCCGGTGAGCCGTGCAGACCCACATCCTGCTGGTTGAGCAGTGCAGTAAGCCTGCTACGGGCAGTGTTGTCCCCGATATAATTCTGCCGTTCATCCGGAAAATCCGTGCGCGCCATAAGGAACCAGGTGGAACTTACCCCCATCTCCTTTTCTCGCTGCACCAGCTTCTCCAATTGCCGCTCATGGGCATGGAGAATATTCTTGTGCCAATAGTGACCCAGCAACTTGTATGTGGCTCGAATGGGGCGATCTCTGAAGCTTTTGGCGTTATATTTCCTGGTACTCTTGATGGAAGCTGCATCCCAGAAATTGTAATAGTCGATATCATGAGAAAGACTCATCGCAAAGCGGTGGTCCATGCCCCAGGATATATCCCGGATAAACTCCGGCAGATAATCTTGCATAATGAAGTGCAAAATCCGGCAATAGATATCCACTACTGGCGTTTCAATGAAATCCCAGCGATACTGCAGGCTTTCCTTATAATCCACTCTTCCCCGCGGAATTCCCCGTTCACTGAACACATATTCGTGCCAGCAGGTCAGGAAATAGAAGCCGCTGGCCACGATATCCTTGCGAAGGATGCAGCTTTCTTGTGTCAAGGAAAAGATCGCCCCACCCAAAGAGAACAGAAAGGGCACATGATCGGCCCCAAAGCGGCAGAAATTAACCTTTTCCAGGGGATACAACTCTGCACCCCCAAAAAAGCTATCCGCTTGGGGATCAAAGTGAATCCGGATCGGATAATCCCGGTCAGGAGGCGGGCCATAATAAATATGCGCTGCCTCATAATGACTGCCATAAATGAACTTCGGATTCAACCGGAGAATATAGCAGTAAGTCCTGAGCACAAACTCTGCCTTGGGAATGTAATCCCTGGGCAGGTTGAGCAGGATGTTGATATTTGGGTAACGCTCCACTTTCTTTGCTTACTTCTTTGCCTTGGCTTCCGGCTTGATAATCACCAGCTCCAGCACTTCAGAAACGTCCTGGACAAAGTTGAGTTCCAATCCAGAAACGATCTCGGAATCCAAATCGGCAATACTTTCCCGGTTTTCTTCGGGGATAATCAGCTTTTTAATACCTGCGCGCCGGGCGGCAAGTATCTTCTCTTTCAAGCCTCCAATAGGCAAGACCTTGCCTTGCAAGGTAACCTCGCCGGTCATGGCAATATCGTGTTTCACCTTTGCCTGCATAAATAATGAAGCCAGGGTGGTAGTAAGCGTGATTCCTGCGGAAGGGCCATCCTTGGGAACTGCCCCAGAGGGGAAATGCACGTGAATATCATATTGGCTGAATTCTTTGGGATCCAGCTTATATTGCTTGTAATGAGCTTTCAGATAGCTAAGCGCAATCCGGGCGGATTCCTTCATCACCTCGCCCAGAAGACCGGTCAAAGTAACCACTCCCTTGCCAGGCATACGCGTGCTTTCGCAAAAGAGAATTTCACCACCATAACTGGTCCAGGCAAGGCCGGTTGCTACCCCGATCTCAGGCTTACGGTTGGCCATTTCCAGGGAATACTTCCTGGGACCCAGATACTTTTGAATGTCCTTGTTCCTGATGCTCCAGGGGCCTTGCTCGCCCTGGGCATATTGTCGGGCGATCTTGCGGAAGATCGAGCCGATCCTCCGTTGCAAATTGCGCACTCCGGCTTCCCGTACATAATAGCGGATCAATTCCTGCAAACCGCTTTTCTGCAGGCTGACCTTTGCATCAATCAAGCCGTTATCCTCCAGCTCCCGGGGAATAAGATAGCTTTTGGCAATGGCAATCTTATCATACTCCAGATAGCTGCTGAATTCGATGATCTCCATACGGTCACGCAGTGGCGCCGGGATTGTATCCAGAGAGTTTGCCGTGGTGATAAACATTACTTCTGAGAGGTCAAAAGGCAGGTTTATATAGTTATCCACAAAGCTGTTGTTCTGTTCTGGATCAAGCACTTCCAACAGGGCAGAAGCCGGATCTCCCCGAAAATCCCTGCCCAGTTTATCGATCTCATCCAGCATAAACACCGGATTTGCCGTTCCCTGGCGCTTGATCTCAGTGATGATTTTACCGGGCATAGCTCCGATATAGGTTCGGCGATGCCCGCGAATCTCCGCTTCATCGTGAATACCGCCCAGGGACATCCGGATAAACTTACGGTTCAATGCCCGGGCTACCGATTTACCGATCGAAGTTTTCCCGGTTCCGGGAGGTCCCACGAAGCAGAGTATCGGGCCCTTCAATTGGCCTTTGAGCTTCTTTACAGCTATATATTCCAGAATCCGTTCTTTGGGTTTTTGAAGCCCGTAGTGATCCTTGGCCAAAATGCGTTCAATCCGGATCAGATCCAGGCGATCTTTGCTATAAGCTTTCCAGGGCAGATTCACAATCCAATCCAGATAGTTGCGGATCACGCCATATTCACTGGAAGCAGGCTGCATCACAGAGAGCCGTTCCAATTCCTCTTTGGCCACATCCATCACATAATCCGGCAAATCATTCTTTTCGATCAGCTCTTGCCACTTGTAGATCTCCTTGCTCACCTCATCGGTTTCGCCAAGTTCACGCCGAATCGCATCCATCTGCTCCCGCAGATAATAACGCCGTTGATCTTCGTTCATTTCCAGCTGAATGTTGTTGCGGATATGGTTTTCCAGCCGCATCTGTCGAATCAGCTCTGCCAGGGAGTTGTTCAGGAATTTAAAGCGCTGCTTCAGATCAATCAATTCCAGCACCCGCTGCCGGTCATGAAGCTGCAAATCTATGTTTCCGGCGATGATATCTGCTACTCTGCCGGATTGTTTGATGTTTGAAAGCCCGGCAATCATTTCCCGGTTCAAAACATTGCTTTCCTGAGATATCTTATCCATCAGTTCCAGAGCAATGGTGCGATAGGCCTGGATTTCCATATCATCGGAATGGGATTCAGCGATTGCCTCCACATCAACGATGATAAATGGTTCCTTTTGCACATAGCGCTGCAATCGGATTCTGGATGTACCTTGCAGGAGCAGGCTGATGCTACCATCCTGATTGCGCAGCATACGCAGAATGGTTACAGCGGAGCCTACTTCATGCAACTGCCCGCTATCCCCTTTGTCCAAAAAGAAAGCCATCAGTTTATCATTGGAAAGCGCATGATCTATCACTTGCTTGGATTCCTCATCTGTGACCACCAAAGGCATCAACAGATAGGGGAACATCACCATGCTACCCATATGCAGCACTGGTAAGGTCCGGGGAACCCTGCTATTGTTATCGTCCATTTTGCACTCCTTAGTAATAGTAAGTTATCCTATATAGATAAAGCTTTTTGAGCAAAAGGCAAGTATCGCTTTGCCCACTTTTTTGGCAAGTTTTTTTTGAAGGTTCACAAGTTTTTTGCTTGTTTTGGCTCTCTGGACTGTATATATTATGTGAGTATGCGTTTACTAAAGAGCTCTGAGCTTATGCTTTTTATATTTTTCTTCTATTAAACAGGACTACATCAGGAGATGAACTATGAAAATCTGGAAAAGTATGTTTATCCTGCTGCTGCTGGTCAATCTCAGCAGTTGCGCAAACGCCAAAACCAATATGTTCAATGAACCCAATCCCGTTGTGCAAGTGGTACGCGATGTCCGCGAAGCCGTGGTTCAAATCAAGGTTGAAGCCAAGGTATCTGTGCAAAGCCGCAATCCCTTCTTTGATGACGATATATTTCGTTTCTTCTTCCCCCAACCCAATCAACAACGCTCTGTAACCTCGATGGGTAGCGGATTTATCTATGAATTCAACCAATCCACCCGCGAAGCCTTTATCATGACCAACAACCATGTTGTGGAGCGGGGACGGGATGGGACCATAACTGTAACCTTAGCCGACCGTATGGCTTATACCGCCGAAGTGGTAGGCTTGGATCCCAATACCGATGTCGCTGTCATCAAGATCATCGTCAAGGAAGGTGAAAGCGTGACTGTGGCACCTCTGGGAGATTCATCCGAGCTCGAGATTGGACAATGGGCAATTGCAATTGGCAATCCTTTTGCCGATGGTCTGGACAGAACGGTCACCCTGGGAGTCATCTCAGCGCTCAGTCGCTCTGGAATGAGCCTGGGCAACAATTCCCCGGTCTATCAGGATTTCATCCAAACCGACGCTGCCATCAATCCCGGCAATAGCGGCGGCCCCCTGCTCAATATCAATGGCGAAGTGATCGGTATCAATTCTGCCATTGCCAGCACCAGCGGCGGCAACATCGGCATCGGCTTTGCCATCCCTATCAATCTTGCCAGACGCGTCGTGGATGATCTGGTCGCCAGCGGCAGAGTAACCCGTGCATACATCGGTATCCTGCCCCAGGAGATCACTTCCGATATTATGGAAGCCTTCAGTCTGAAGGAGGTTAGCGGAGTACTCATCACCAAAGTGGAAAAGGACAGTCCCGCTGAAAAGGCTGGCCTGCAAATTGGCGACGTGATCCTGGAAGTTGGGGGTGAAAAGGTGAGCAACGTAGCGCGATTCCGCATTGCGGTAGCGACCTCAACGATCGGGGAAGAAATCCCGGTAAAAATCCTCCGGGACAACAAGGAACGTACCCTGAAGGTGATTCTGGAAGCCTTCCCGGAAGACAGCGTTGCCTCCACTACTGACAAGAACGGGAAAACAGCCGTAGCCACCGGCATCAGCGTGGAAAGCATTGATTCACAATATGCCAAACGCCTGAACATCACTTCGGACAAGGGAGTGGTAGTCAGTGGGATTGAGCCTGATTCTCCCGCAGCCCGATCCGGACTCCAGGCTGGCTATATCATCCTGAGTATTGACGGCAGCGAAGTTAACAGTGTTAGTGAATTCCGCACAGTGCTTGCAGAAGCAAAAGATGCAATGGATGAAGCCGGACGCAAATACATGCGCCTCTATGTAATCGATCGCAATCAGGCACCGCAATTTGTAGTGCTGCGCTTCGACTGAGATAAATCAAACCACTATGTGAAAGGCGGATGCAAATCCGCCTTTTGTTTTACCCAAATAACACAGTAGTCTCCCAGCCCTAAAAGAAAAGTGTTGCATACCAATGATAAGGACAGGAAACTTCGTACGCTCAGGTCTCCCCGAGGGACGCTCCCTTCAAAACACTTCCCGCGCATTGACTATGAAGTTCACAGAGCCCTTGCCAAAACCGATATCAGCCCGCAGATTCAGCTTTTCCTTCGGCAAGATCGAGAAGCGCAGCCCCCCACCCAGGGAGGTATGCCAGTCCTTCAGACGGATATCAGGCACATTGGCAGCAACCTGTCCAGTTTCGGCAAACAGCACAAAGCCCAGCCGGCGCGTGAATCCTCCGTTGAAGGGGAAGATTCTGCTCTCAATTCTCTGACTGATGCGAGCTTTGTCGATATAGCGTTTGGAATCATATGCCCGCAGGCGTTTTCCCAATTCAGGATAGTTGAAAAATGGCAGATCGCCGTGGTGCATGATCAGATCACTCTGGAAGGCTAAAACTGAGATTGGAGAGATTTTTTGGTAAACCCGAAGGTCATATTGCGCTTCACTGTAATCGTAGTCACTACCAAAGGCAGCATCATAGAAGAGCTGCCGCCATTCCAATTTGACCCCTTTTTCCGGATAGTAACCTTCATCTGAGCTATCATAGGCCAGGCCATAGCCCACTCCGGAGTAGAATCCAGGTTCAAGCCCCAACAGCTCTGAGCTTTGCAATGCACTGCCAACAGAGCTTTTACGAACTTCGTGCCAGCCCTGAGTGAGCCTGAGCGACAAATCCAGATTCCGGGGCAAATCCCGGCTAAGCACTGTTTCTGCAGCATAACGCCGGGAAGTATAGTCCTCGGCAGCAGAATCCAATGTGGCATTGCCTGTTCCATAGAATGTATCCGGCCAATCCTGAAAGGTCATGGAGGAAGAAAGCTTCCAGTTTTCAGTGCGATACTGAGGAATGATCACAAAGAGGAACTGATGCTTTTGGGAATATATGGTATTGGCCAGAACTGAGATGTCCCGGCTGGATTCGGCAGGTTCTTCCCGATCCAACTCATAGCGGAAGAAACTGAATGCTCCTCCCATAAGCTTGGTCTCGCTGGAATAAGCCATGTAGGGATATGCGCTGATGGCGTTTTGAGCATAAAGGGGATACAGCAGCGCTATCAGTGTGATAAGGTATATGATTTTATGTTTCATTGATTACTCCTAAACATCGTATCAAGCAATGAACTCTGAGATATGATAACTACGGGCAATCAATGCGCAAGAGGTCGTTTTTCAATCACTGTTAATCACACACCAGGATTGGTGTGTCTTCATTGGGTTGTCATCACGATGCGGTCACGATGCCGTTACTTTTGTAACCACATAGTAACGGCATCGTGACGATAAGCAATGGGAATCGTTGCATTCCGATGCTGCGGAAAGATCAGTAACACATAGAATTGGGGATTCTGCTTGACAGTATTCTGAGCACCGATTAGTATGGTGATAATCAGCAACGTGACGAGGTAGCCAGTGAAGAAGATTCTATTTATTGTTTGGTTTGGGATTTCGATGGTTTATGCTGCCAATCCCACACATGCCATGCTCTATTCTGCCTTCATCCCCGGTGGAGGGCAAATATACAATCACGCCTACGTGAAAGCTGGCATTGTGATAGGGATTCAGGGCTACCTTCTGGGCAGCACCTTGTATCAGGATTCCAAAGTTCAGGATTTCAAGGATAAACTGGCGGATGAGCCCGATGCCTATATGCAGCAGCACTATCGGGATCAACTGGAAGAATCCCGCGCCAAACGCACCAGCGGTATCTGGTGGATGGGGATTACAACAGTGCTGAGTATGCTGGATGCCTATGTGGATGCGCATATGGAGGATTTTGAGGCTGAAAAACAGAAACTTCATTTACGCTTTGAGGGTGAGCAGCTACAGATTCAATATCGGTTTTAGGAGGAAATGCGATGAAACCAAGCAGTTTGATTATACTTTTTTTTCTGACTCTTTGCCTTAGCCTTCCAGCTCAGAAGCAAATGACAGTATCCCAGTTTGAGCAAGAAATCTTGCGGCTGACAAACCATGAACGCAGTCAATATGGTTTGCCTGCATTGCAAAATGAGCCCGGCTTGGTGACTCTTGCCCGGCGTCATACTGTGAACATGGTTCAGAAGAACTTCTTTGCCCATCGTGATCCCTGGGGAGATGAGGTTTCAGGGCGAAAAAGCAAATACTACCCGGAACTTCTGGTGAGCAATATCGGAGAAAACCTGGGAAAGTTTACCAACAGCAGACTGGCTTTTAAGCCTGAAGAAGTAGTGACTGGATGGATGAACTCGCCCACTCACCGGGCCCAAATCCTGGATCGGGATTATACTCATATTGGGATAGCGATAATGATCAAGGGCACGGATATGTTTGCCACACAGAACTTTGCCAGCCCGATTGTGAAGCTAAGCAATAGCATCCCGGAAAACCTGAGCCACAAAAAGAGCTATGTTTTGCGCTTTGATTATCTGGCCAATCAAGATCCCAAGCACCTGGGTGCCACATTGATCTACCCTGACCGCAAGTTTGCCTACAAGTTATCTGAAGAGCAGGAAATGGTTGGGGCACAGCCGATCCCGATCAAATGGGTAAATCAACGCAGCTTTGAAGTGGTGGTTCCCTTTCTGGCTGGTAAGGGTAATTACCAGCTCTGCTTTGGTTATGATGGCGGATATTTCCCTGAAGGTATCTTACTTAAGGTAAAGTAAGCTCCACAAAGACCGGACAATGATCTGAACCCATCACATCCTGACGGATGCCGGCATTGCTAACTATGCCTTGATGCTCTTTATCCACAAAGAAATAGTCTATTCTCCAGCCAATATTCCGGGGACGAGCCCCTGCACGGTAACTCCACCAGGAATATTGCTCCCCTGAACTATCAAACTTCCTGAAGGTATCCACCCAGCCATGCTCCACAATCTTGTCCAGCCAGGCACGTTCAATGGGCAGGAATCCGGTGATGGTCTCATTTTCCTTGGGACGCGCCAGATCAATCTCTTTGTGAGCGGTATTGAAATCTCCGGCTACTAAAACGGCTTTGCCCATGGCGCGTTTAGCTTGCATGACCTCCAGAGCTTTATCATAGAACCTGAGCTTGTATGCAAGGCGCTCATCACCCTGTCCGCCATTGGGAAAATAGATGTTGAAGAGGATGAAGTGCTCATATTCAGCAATGTTGATGCGCCCCTCTGTATCAAACTCCTCCACGCCAAACACTGTCTCAAAACCAAGCAGTTTGGGCTTGCTAAACAGCGCTGTTCCGGAATAACCCTTGCGCTGAGCATGAGACCAAAAGACATTATATTCGCTCAATTCAACCAGTTCTTCGGGAATCTGATGTTCCTGAAGCTTGGTTTCCTGAATCCCCAGAATATCCACATTTGCCCGTTTGATAGTATCGATAAAATCCTTCTTTAATACAGCCCGGAGACCGTTTACATTCCAAGACCATAGGGTAAGTTTCATTATATGTCCTCTTTTTGAGTATTGTGATTAATCGGGTTAGAGATACTGCATCCACAGCTTCCATTCGTGGAGGTTGGAATCCAGAATCTGGCTCTTCACTCCGATGGAGCTCAAGCTTTGTTGCAAAGCACTCAAAGCGGGATATTCGGTGGCAAAATGCCCGGCATCAATAATCGGAATCCCGCTATCAAGAAAGCTGTGGTAGGAGATATCACCGGTAATCAAAAGATCAGTGTATTTACTGGCATTGGCCAGCACTGATCCTCCCGCTCCGCCACAGATGGCGATGCGTTTGATCAGTACATCACGATCAAGCCCGGCAGTCCATAACTTCACGGCCGGAGCTTGCAAGCTTTCCTTGACGAAACTGGCAATCTCATCCAGACTGCGGGGAGAGGGATAGGAGCATATCAAACCAATATCACCCGCTTCGGGATCACCAAGGCTATCCTGCACCTGCAGTTCCAGGGCGTCAGCAAGAGCATGGTTCACTCCCCCCAAAGCGGCATCAAAATTGGTGTGCATACTAATCAGCGAGATTCTGGCTTCAATCATGTTCAGAATCACAGGATTGGTGATGCTGCTAAGGGGACGGAATATCAGAGGATGATGACTTAGGATCAGATCGAAATCATTCTCGATAGCATAAGCCAGGGCATTGGGGGTTACATCCAGAGAGATCAGCACTTTATTGACCGGACGCTTGAGGTCTCCGATCAGGAGTCCCACATTGTCCCAGGATTGAGCTAAACTGAGGGGAGCATAGCGCTCCAGGTGCTCCAATACACTTGCGATTGTCATGTGCTGCTCCTGTTATTGGTAAAGGAATCTTTTGATCTTCTGAGTGGGCGTCTTTTCAAAAGGCTCCTTTTGTTCGATTATCTTATGAATCCTGGAGAATGACGCTACATTTGCATTGATGTGCCCACGTAGCTCCAGGAGATGCTTTTCAATGAACTTCTCGCTTTGAGCACTACCCATTTTGGCAATCCCGTGTAGCTTATCCAGAATCTCATAGTTCAGAA
>JALNYD010000176.1 GCA_023230025.1 Candidatus Cloacimonadota bacterium
ATTCTCGTCCAAACTGTGCGCTCGCACCTGGTGCAGAAGCTGAAAGTAATGATTCAAACTTTCCGGCTGCACATCTTCCACCTTGGGAATGCAAATCACGGCTTGTGATTCTGGTTTGAAACTGGTTCGGGGAGGGAAGTATGCTTGATTTGCCTGCACCATGCGCATGGGATTATCCGCCAGGCTATACTTGTGTAGCGCATCCTGAACAATCAAACCCTGTTTTTTGCATAGTATCACGTTGGGCTTGGGAGGCATCAATTCACATACCAGCACAAATTGCTTTACATCTCCATATATATCCTTATGTTCCAGGTAAATCTCCAAGATCCGATCCATGGGATGGATGCTGCAGCCCTTCATCTTGCTCCCGCGCAATTGAGTCCACAGTTCCACCCCAGCATCAGAATCCTGAACTCCATTGCTAAGGTACAGATAGCTATCCCTTGCTGATAGCACAATCTTCCATGCTTGATTGTTTTTGAAACTCAGGATAAAGCAATCGTCTGCAAGTCGGACGCTTTCTATCTGAGCGCTAAACTCTGAGTATTGCTCTACCCAGGCAGCCAAATATGAATATTTCATTATTTCCCTTTATCAAGGATTTGCCTTGACAACAAAACCAAGTATCATGTGAATGACATTAAGCTAAAATATGATCAGGAGTCAAGCATGAAATTACAATATCTCATCATAGCCCTATTAGCCATCCTGGCTATTGTCTTCGGAGTGATTTGGCAAAACGCTTCCAAGAGTAACAAGGAACTAATTAAAACCAACGAAGAGTTGCAAGAACTCTATGAAAACTCCACTGCTACCATCGGAGAAATCCAATCCAGCCTGGAATCTCTTGATCAAGATCTCTCGGGTCAGCTCTTCACCCAGGGCGAAATCCCTGGTAGCTCGGCTGAAGACAGGCGTGAACGCATTGTCAGCTCCATTGCCAATATGCGCAACCAGATTGAAGCTGATAAGAAAAAGATCGCCCAATTGGAATCTCAATTGGCCAATTCACGCACTCAGCTCAAAGGCGTACAGGAAATCGTAGCTCGCTTACGCGCTTCCATTGAAGATAAAGAGAAGATCATGGATGAATTGCAGACCCGCATGGGCATCCTGAACGAAACTATTGAAGAAGAACGCCGCACTGCCCAAATGGAAATTGCCACCAGAGAACAAACCATCCAGGAAAAGGAACAGGCTCTGGAACAAACCGAATACAACGCCAACTATGTTTACTATGTGGTGGGAACCCGCAGACAACTGATGGAACAAGGCATTATCGACCGTAAAGGCGGCATCCTGGGCATCGGGAGAGTCACAGTGGTAAACAAGAGCATCCAAACCGACAAATTCACTGAGATCAACCTGATGGATAACAACCAGATTCTCTTCCCTGCCACCAAAAAAGGCTACAGCATTCTGAGCAATCACGTGGCCACGACCTATGAAGTAGAGAAACAGGAAGACCAGTTTGTACTAACTGTTACAGACATTCAAAACTTCCGTAAACAGAAGTTCCTGGTCATAGAATTATTGTAAACCCCCTTGAATATAAAAAGCCCCTCGCAGGAGGGGCTTTAATTTATACCCTTGTTTTGTTCAGGCCAGATAAGATAACACCTTGTTGGCCTTGGCAATGAATCCTTTGAGCTCATCTCCGCTGAACGGTTTTTGTTCCAATAAGGACAGATCATGAATATAACCGCACAGTACATCCACTTCCTCTGCCTTTCCAGCTTTATCCATCTCAATCAGCTTCTGAATGATTCCGTTCTCTGGGTTCACCACCAAAGTGTGATGCTTCAACATATCGCTTGATCCACCCATTCGGGAGACCATATCCATATCATGCCAGCGGCGCATGAATTCGCTGAAGACGATCACGCCAGGAATATCTTTGGTTTTCAGGCTCTTGACATCAATCTTCAATTCAGTGTAAGCATGATTATGCAATTCTTCAAGAGCTTGAGGCCCTAATTCCGTACGCAGTTCTTCTGGTAGTTCAAGGATATCGATCAAGCTTTGCTCCTCCTGTTGCCGGATATAAGGAGTCAAAGCTGTAGCCGCTTGAGGGTACTTCTTGAGGAATTCCTTGTAGCTCTCCTTGCTGAAGCTCGCTTCCACCTTTTGCCCCAGAGCACGATAGAAGATCCTCTGCAAGCGTTGTTCGCTGCCAGCATCCAGAGCATTGCTATCCTTGTTTACCAGGATATCATTAACTTCGCTGTCCACGCGCACAAACTCCACCTTTTCCAGCTTCCCTTCCAGCTTTTGATACAGATGAATATCCAGCGGCGATGTTTGATAGATCACTTCCAGACCTTGTTCTTTCATCAGGTTCAGATAGCTTACCTGGGTATCTTCACTGGCGGCATACCAGATCTTGGTATTATCCTCGCTGGCTGCATTGCGGTTTTTATATTCTTCAACTGTAAGATAATCTCCCCCCGCGGATTTGAAGATCGCGATATCTTTCATGGCATCAAAGAAATCATCCTCTTTGAGCATTCCGAACTTGATAAAGGTGTTGATATCTTCCCAGTATTCCTCATACTTCTTGCGGTCTTCCTTGAAAGTATCGTTGAAGTGATCAGAAACCTTCTTGATGATGTATTTGGAGATCTTTTGAACTTGAGTGTCGTTTTGTAAAAAGGATCTGGATACATTGAGCGGAATATCAGGAATATCGATTCCACCTTTGAGCAAGAGCAGGAACTCAGGGATCAAATCTTCCAGATTATCGGCAACAAATACGTTGTTGCAGAATAGCTTTACTTCACCTTTAAAGAATTCCGGTTCATTGCGTAGTTTCGGGAAATAGAGAATACCCTTCAAATTAAAGGGGAAATCCACGTTCAGATGAATCCAGAATACCGGTTCTTTATAGTCGTGGAACACTTCCTGATAGAACTTGATGTATTCTTCGCGGGTTACATCCTTGGGCTTGCGGTTCCACAAAGCTTCAGTTTGATTGATCTTTTTGCCTTCAAACATGATCGGTACAGGCATGAAGTTGCAATAACGCTCCAGGATTTCCCTGATCTTCTCTTCTTTGGCATAATCATCGGAATCGCTATTGAAATGAAGCGTAATCGTGGTGCCAATCTCCTTTCGTTTACCCGCAGACATGATGTATTCCGTGCTGCCATCGCATTCCCAATGAGCTGCCTCGCTTCCTTCCATATAGGAAAGCGAATCAATCGTGACCTTCTCGGCTACCATGAAGGATGAGTAAAAGCCAAGACCAAAATGACCAATGATGTTGCTTTGCACATCTTTGAACTTGTTAACGAATTCCTCGGCTCCGGAAAATGCGATTTGATTGATGTATTTCCGAATCTCATCAGCAGTCATCCCTATTCCGCTATCAATCACCTGCAGGGTTTTCTTGCTTTTATCCAGCTTGATCTCAATCTGCATTTCTTCGGCTTTGAAGCTTGCATCTGCATACTTACGCTTGTTGATGGCATCAACGGCATTGGAGACCAATTCCCTCAGAAAGATATCATGCTGTGAATAAAGCCACTTCTTGATAATCGGGAAGATGTTCTCGGTGTGGATGCTCAGGGCACCCTTTTCTTGTTTCTTCGTTGCCATATAAAACTCCTCTTGAGGTTTCTATTCATTATCTGGTGATAAGATAGTAGAAATCGCAAATCTGTCAAGCCTTTTTTAGCAGTCATAGTTGCTGAGTGCTAAATTCAGCCTCAGATCAGAGACGCCATGCTCGCATAACCAGGCACCTTATCAAGCAAGCCACTATCCACTGCCGAAGATATGCTGCCACAACCAAGAGCATGCAAATCACTCCGGCTGAGACTCCGCAACTCCACTTCAGGTTCCCTTTTCAACAAGCCACGTAATATGCGTAACCAGACATTGCTCCAGGCGCTCAGTTTGTAGCCATTACGCCGGAAGTGGGTATTGTAAGCCCGGATATAGCTGCGGCAATCCTGCTTGAATGCATCACTAAGGCTTATCCTTCTGGCAAGCGCAAAGGCATCCTTCATCACGCCCGGGTCTGGAGTAACGGGAGGAATCGCCTTCTTGCGTGCGATCAGTTTGTCAAGTTGGCGATTGTAGTAAATCACCAGGTCATTCATGTTTCCGGCAAATCCGGGTAAAGCTAGTTTTACTTTTGCTTTCATCTTTTCTCCTATGTCTATTGATTGAGCTTCTTGATATTCTTGGCTTTGTTCACAGGCATTTCAACGCTGCGCATGAACCTTCTATATCATAGGGGCTACGCCGTTGATCCATACGTCAAAACATCATGCCTCATATTTATTACCGTTGACAGCTTGTGGACAATCCACTATTTATCTCAGATGATATGCAACTCCATGCCCAACCTTACTCTACTTTCTCATTATTTGTCGTCTCGATGCGGTCACAATGCCGTCACTTTTGTAACCACAAGGTAACGGCATCGTGACGATAACAAATGGGGATGCGAACTCCTGAGTCACTAAATATCATTGAATACCTATTGTTACCACAAGGCACATACGGAAAAGTTATACAGTGTTCTTTGTCAGTAATGCTTTCCCCGAACTAGACAGCCTGATAGTATGCGATAACTACCAAGGGGGTAACGGTACCTTGAGAGTCCCAGCGGCACCCAGGGCTTGTTTATAGCCTCCATTGTAATGCTCTGTTTTCCTTAAGTTAGCATATCAATAATTTCA
This sequence comes from Candidatus Cloacimonadota bacterium, assembly GCA_023230025.1. Taxonomy (GTDB): domain Bacteria; phylum Cloacimonadota; class Cloacimonadia; order Cloacimonadales; family Cloacimonadaceae; genus UBA5456. Next base: position 4,692 of record JALNYD010000176.1, read on the forward strand.
CTGACAGAAGAAAATCCTTTACAAAAACCTGCCTGCATTAAGATATGAAGCTGAGTACTGTGGATGACTCCTTAAGTCATTCTGAGGTATATCATGGAAAAGAGAGACGAGATGTTGAATCCATACATGATCCAAAATCTGGATCAGCTAGAGTTTTCAGAGTTCAGGCAGAAGCTACAGCAGCTCATGGAGGCTGGCTATAGCCCCTTACAATACTTTGGAAGTCCGGAAGGCATACTGTATTCCCTGATGGGGAAAAGTGATTGCCTGGAACTGCTAAGCACTGCTTTTCCGAACACCCGGATATATCCCTCACTCAGTAAGGAATATCCTGCTTTTAATATGTTTGAGCGCTTGTTGCATGAGCAATACAATATCCATCCGGAAGGCCATCCCTGGCTGAAAGCTGTTCGTAGTCAACTCCCCGGTGAGAATGCTCATAGTGATTATTCTTTCCTGAGCGACGATTCATCTCTCCTGCATGAGGTGGGTGTAGGTCCCGTGCATGCGGGAGTAATCGAGCCTGGGCATTTCCGCTTCATCTGCAGAGGTGAAACGGTTGAACATTTGGAGATTCAACTTGGATTTCAGCATCGGGGACTGGAGCAACTGATGCTTCAGGGAGACTTCAAGGAAAAAACCGCTCTGGCCGAGAGTATAGCCGGTGATACAGCTGTTGGACATTGCCTCGCATATTGCTGCTTAATTGAGCAATTGGCAGATATTCAACCAAAAGGCAGAGAAATCCGCATCATAGCCTTGGAACTGGAGCGAATTGCCATGCATCTTGCCGATCTTTCGGCTTTGGCAGGTGATGTGGCCTACATAATGGGGCAAAACTTTTTTGCTGCCATCAGAACCACTATCATCAATTCTTCTCTGGCAATTTGCGGGAGCAGATTTGGCAAACGATGGATGACTCCCGGTGGAGTTAACTATGCAATTACTAAACAACAAGCCAGGGTTTTGGAAAGTACGTTACAGAAAGCTAGAACTCAGATCATCGATTGTGCTGAAGCGATGTTTGCCAATAGCAGCGTAGTCACCCGTTTTGATGACACTGGAGTATTGAAGCTTCAAGATGCACTGGCCTTGGGTCTTAGCGGCATCACGGCAAAAGCATCTGGAATGATCGTGGACGCCAGAATGGATTATCCCTGCATAGAAAACTCAAACTTCGTAGCGCTGACTCAGAGCAGTGGCGATGTGTATGCAA
>JALNYD010000177.1 GCA_023230025.1 Candidatus Cloacimonadota bacterium
CGATAGTCATCACTTTTCCATGCATCATTTTTCACTTCCTCTATATCATGCAGCTTTGCTTTTAGGGCATCCCCACTATCATTCTCACTAATCAGATTGATAATCTTGAACGCAAAGCTCTTCCATAACTCACGTGTTTCATTCTTCGCCTGCTGCAGTTTGGACAGCAAGTCATCGGCTTCATGGTAGACCTTTGCTTTATCGGTCAGTCTCTGGCTTTCGGCATTGTTGCCAATGCTTTTAGCGACGCATAGCTTGACTTCAGCTTGACCTGAAGATGGCTTGGTGGGCTCGATATCGTGAATCGGGTGATTAATGACAATCATGCCAAATCCTTCATTTTTCTTGACTCCGATGCCGGGTTGCTCCAATGCCTGCAGGTCTTTCACAAGACATCCGGCCTTGGTGGGGTCTTGGAGGACAAAGCGGTAAGAGCTGCCTTTTCTGATCGCAATGTCCCGGAATCTTCTCAGGCCGGTAGTGCCGCTGAAAGAAGATGTGATTCCACTCCGCTCAGAATAGCGCTCAAGGACAAAATCATCTTTGCAATAGGAATCTCCCAATAGCGAAGCAAGGCATTCTTCATTGAAGTGACTCACCGGTCTCAGCTTGTCGTCGAAAAGCACCACATCACTGATCATGCTGATGGTGAAGCTATTGTCTGCTAGCGCGAGTGGGTGATTGGCATCACTCTCACTCAGCATCGTGTATGACTTTATCTTGCAGGGCTTGGCTCCTCGGCCAAGATTCAGCATATTTGCTCCGCTGAGCCAGGGCGAAAAATCCCGGCAAAAATCTGCGCAGGCACTCTCATCTTTGAAGTGCAGGCGGCCCATAAAGCGGCTTCCTTTTTGGATCCTTTGTTCCACAAACACACCTCCATCTTTGGTGCGCTGCGTGGAGGGGTCAATATTGTTTCTTTGGTGGGTTCTTGTCCTAGCCTTGTAATACAGAGCCTTTCCCCAGTCTTTGGCACCGGATTTGTCTAGATATAGATACCCATCATACATGCCCTTGCTGGGATCGCTATGTTCGATATCTGTACGTAGTGTGTTCTGACTTAGGATATCGGCAACTGTTTTCTGCTTGAAAGACCTTTCGCATAGAGCCCATATGGGAATCCTTGCTTTATCTTCTCCAATTTTCCGATAATCTTTCTTCTTGCGAAGAGAGGTAAAGACAGGGTGCACGATGGATTCGGTATCAGACTCCGAAGCAGGTAAGGGATAAAAGAAGCTTGCCCGAACGCTATCGTCATCCAGATACGCATTTTCGATTTTCATGCCAAGCAGCTTTGCCCGCAACATCCCCAGGATAGTGGTTCCTGTGATGTAGTCATTTGTCTTTAGCATATTGCCGCTCTGAGCTTTGGCGGAGATCAGGGTATCTTCTTGCAATTCAAGTATGAGTCCGATCGCTGAGCCGCTACAGTTCAAGGTCTCAACTGCTTCAGGTGAGATCAACGTGGATTGAATCTCTGAGATGTGAAGCGCCCCAAAGCCTCTGCGGCGATGTCCACCCAAACTTTTGATGTTTCTCAGGGCTTCTTCGAGGTAGTCCTTGATCGTTTCAGAATCCTCATCCCGGCAAGCATAGCTCACGCTTACATCAAACTTAAGAGATTTTGCTCCAAACTCCAGGGATCGTAGCGTATTTGCTTTGGCAGTGCCGGTTTCAGCATCAAGCGCAGTAAAGTAGTGTATCACCGTATTGCTACGCTTTTCTTCAGGGCTGGCCGGCTCAATCCGAATGTCCAAAGAGTGAAGATCTTGGTGAGATTCAAAGATGCGCTGATAGCATTTATTACAATCATCCTCTTTGCCATCAGCAAAGTCTGCGTGATACTGGTTGATCTGCCGGCAGGAATCTTTCAATAGTCCTTTCAGGGAACTCTCGCGGATGGATACCATACCCTGGTCTCGGTACTGAGCGTCATCGAATAGCCCGATATTACCAGTTCCGGTGCCAAGGTGAAAATCTTCGAGCATCTCCATAACGCATGTGATCTTAATGATTTTCATGATTTGCCCCCTTGTCTTTTAGGCCAAGTCTATAGAAATCGATGATTTCGATTTTATCCAGGGAGGAGTCCAGACGAAGGCCATTTTCTGGTTTTTCATAGGTGAAGACAGCTTTAAGCAATTCATCATCTTTGAACAACAGATCCCTCAGGAACTCCACATCTTTATACCCATTTTTCAGAGCTGAACGATATGTCTTGATCTTATTGTTTGCGATCTTGGCGTCAGGGCTATCAAGAGCATTTGCCAGATCTAGAACATAAGAAAGCAAAGTTTTGATCTCTGCGCCGGTATAGGGCTTCATAGAGAGGACTTCGGTCATGGCTTGATAATCATCTGTGTAGCTCAGTACATAGGAAGCAAGACGGAGATCTTTTAGGTCCTGATAGACGCTATCAAAATGAACGTGCCAATCAACATAGGGAGTTATACTTGAACTATTCATCTTTGCGTAGCCGGCTGCTTTTGCTGATTCCAGACACATCTCAGCGATTTCATTGGCCTGAGCCACTGGATATGAATCCTTTACGAATGCTACACCCACTGAGACTGAGAGACCCCCTCGATCAGCGGAGGCTAGTTTCGAGGCTATATCCAGGGCTATCTCCGGGGTGCTGATCAAGAACAAATCATCTCCTCCCAGCATCAGCAAGATGAAAGGCAGGCTCGGATATTTACCTTTCTCATCAATGTATGAAGATACTGCGCCGTATAGCAAATCGTTCATTTGCTTACGGTTTTGATGCCAGAATCGCTCGATCTCAATAAAGGCTTCAAAGACATTCTTTGAATCGATGCTCTCTCTTAGATCTTTGAACCTGGCCCCGGTCCCGTTTCCATCTGCCTTGATATAGGCAAGCATGTTCCTTTTATTGCTTTTCCCGCTTTTAGCCAACTCAGTCAATTCTTTGGGTAACCGTGCGCAATTGATTCCGTTAGCCTTATAAAACCGGGATATGGCATCCTCTGTCTTCAGTGAATAAAAACTATCCGCTTGCTGAGACATCATCTTGGCTGATGCTCCAACCACGTTTCCCTGTTCCCGACCTACTCCGAGGGACTCTCCATCCATTGTGCACAACTGATAAAAGGGCGCGTCTACGAATATCGGAGATGCTGCACGGGTATCAATGGGCAGGGATTTGCAGTCTTCCATAAACTGCTTCCAGGTATCTTCAGGGCTGAATTCTCTTTTGGACATGGTAATCTCTAGCCCGGGTGCTTTGTCTCTGATGAGATGACATGCTTTGGCTACGAATATATCAAGCTCAGCTTGTGTTTGGAATACCGCTTCAAAGTGGCCACCGGCAGAGGATAAGACATTTTTTTCGAGCAGTTTCCTGATCTGGAGTGGACTGTCCTCAGGGATATGGGGAAATATCGAGTCACACGGAGGCATCATTTCCGGTAAGTTCTTGCTAAACAACTCTCCAATACATGAGTTAGCCCCCAACATATACTTGAGTTTGGGAACCTTAAAAATGAACTCTTGCACTTTACGCAAATCAATGTGCAAGTGGTGAATAGTGATACTCATTAATCCTCCTTGATTCTTGTCTGACTCTACAACTACAATTTGATCCAGAAGACCAAATCGCAAAAATTCAAACTACCTGGTAGCCTAAAACTCGTCAAGTACTTTATTAGGATCATCTTATCCTAGGGGTCGCCTCCTAGTATTCAGCCCCAATTATCAGGCTCATAACTGCTTGCAAAATATGGGCTCCTCATGCCTCCCTCACCGGTCGCTCACCGGTCGAGCGTGCAAGCGGTGAGAAAATAAGGACTTACGCGATTTGCCACTTCGCGGCAAATCGAATTGAGAATTGAAAATTGAGGATGAAGAATTAGGGGGCGTTGCACAAATCGAATGTAGAGTTTGGTAGTCTTTCCATATCCCCACCCGTCGCCCCAGTTTAGTAATTCCGGAAAGTCAAACGTAGTGAGGCTTATCCGGAATCTGCCTCAAAACCTTAAAACTTAATCTAAAAAAGAACATAGCACCGCCGGAATAAATGGTTTATCTCGTGATTCTTACCTAATACATCACTGTGGTCAGGCTCGCTGAAGCTTGAGTTTCTGTCAATCTAACATTACCATACTGCGTCAGAAATCTTATCTCATGAGATTGGACTAATACCATGTAGATGGTAGGCACATGATCCTCTTTCCCTTGACGGATTTGCCCAGGATTTTTTTCTCGACCGCATGATGTCATTGCCTTAATAGAGGCTAAAATATACGCAATCAATTGTTTGGTTTGGATCATTGTCTACACTTAGCGGGGCTTGCTTCCAAATCTGTTTGAGGAGTCTGATTATGTCAGAGAAACTAACCGGGAATGACCTTTTACAATACATTGATCAGATGAATGATCCCGAAAAGCTCAAGAAAGCTCTGGAATTTATCCATCCTGCTGATATTCTTGACGCTCTGGAAGATTCGGATATAGATCAGATCTCTTTCCTAGCTCGGCTGCCCAACGACATCTTGGCTGAGATCATTGAAGAAGCTGATGATGAGGACAAAAACGAGATCTTTGACCTCTTCGAAGGGCAAAAGCAGCAACAAATTATCAGCGAAATGGCATCGGATGAATTGGTCGACCTCTTGGAGACCTTGGATCCCAAAGATGCAGATGATCTGATCGCAAGTTTGGAGCCCGAGGAAGCCTCCAAACTCAAATCCTTGATGCGCTATGACCCCGAAACTGCCGGAGGCATCATGGCGACCGAATTTGTCGCCATCAAAGAAGCAATGACCGTCAAAGAGGCTCTGGAATATCTCCAGCAATATGGAGAGGAAGCAGAAGCCCTTTTCTATATCTATGTGCTTGATAAACAGGGCGCTCTACAGGGCGTGATCTCTTTGCGCGACATCGTCGTAAGTAGATTTGATACACATCTTCGGGATCTGACAAATCCCAACGTCCTCTCCGTGACGCCCGAGATGGATCAGGAAGAAGTGGCGCGAATCTTTCATAAATATGGCTTTTCCAGTATCCCGGTGGTGGATCAGAGGAACAAGATGCTCGGAATCATCACGGCTGATGACGCTCTGGAAGTGGTCGTGGACGAGAGCACCGAAGACTTTGAAAAGATGAGCGCTTTGGCTCACAGCGATCTCGAATATCTGGATTCAGGAATCATCGATCTGGCACGCAGGAGAATCTTGTGGCTGCTCTTTTTGATGATCTCTGCCACCTTCACGGGATTTATCATCCAAGGCTATGAAGCCGCATTGACTGAGATGGTCATCCTGGCTGCCTTCATCCCGATCCTGATGGACACAGGCGGCAACGCGGGAGCACAATCTGCCACACTCATCATCCGCGGCATGGCTCTGGGAGAGATCGATATCAGCGACTATTCAAAGGTCTTTTTCAAAGAACTTCGCATCAGCCTCTTGGTTGGCGTCACCCTTGCGGTGGTGAATTTCCTCAGAATTCTGCTCTTCAATCGCGATATGATGCTGGGCATCACCGTGTCTGTGGCGATGCTCTTCACGGTGGTCACAGCAAAGATTGTGGGCTGCTCCTTGCCCATCATCGCTCGCAAACTCAGGATAGATCCCGCCATCATGGCTGCCCCGATCATCACCACCATCGTGGATGCGCTGTCCTTGATGGTCTACTTCTGGCTGGCTACGACGATCTATATCTAGTCCCCACGAGATAGCCCCCGGCTAAGCCGGACTTGTGCTTGACAGATTTCCGCTCTTAAGATCTGATCTTTCCTAGGTGTCTAAGCTCCTGGGTGGCAGTAAATTAGGTAAAAATAGTGCTTGACAAAAACACCTCGTAAGTTATTGTGGTAGTGCAAACAACGCAAATAACAAAACGAGGTGTTAAGGTG
>JALNYD010000178.1 GCA_023230025.1 Candidatus Cloacimonadota bacterium
CACTAATAGAGTGAACACAATATGTGATACACTAATTACAACAAAAACAACCCCAAAAAGGAGAAGACCAATGGGAACCCAACAAATTCTTTTAATCGTACTCAGCGTAATCATCGTCGGTGTAGCTATCGCCGTCGGTATCAGCATGTTTAACAGCCAAGCTTACAATGCGAACAAGACCGCAATCGCGGCTGACGCCCAAAGCTTTGGCACCCAGGTCCTGCAATATTACAAGACCCCCGAATCCCAAGGCGGAGCCGGTGGTGATTCAGCAAAGATGACCGTTGCAAACGTTGCCGGATACTTAGGCTTTAACGAAGACGAAACAGGTGGAGCTGGTAGCACTCATATCAGCAATGAAAATGGCACATATGGTCTTTCTGTAGTAGCTGCTGGAACCGATATTACCATCACCGGTATAGGCACTGCTACCAGAGGTGGCACGAATCCTAAGATAGTGACGACCGTTGCTTATGCAACTGACGAAGTAACTGCCGTAGCCAGTGATTATACTCCTTGAGACTAAACCATAGCACTACACCCTACGTTAATATCAGGATTGGTCAAGAAATCTCTTGACCAATCTTGGCATTATAGGACTATTGTGATGCTGAAGTACTTATGCTTCCAAAACTTGGGTATATGTCACCTTAAGCTACTGTAAGAAAAGGAGATAAGCTATTTGAATGAATTGACAGAAGAGAATCTGGCAATACCTCAGCTTCTTTTGTAAAGCGCTTGACCGAGGTGCAGGATGGGAATCCTGCATTACGATGTATCGATTTAGGCTCTTCACAAAATAAGCACAGGATTTGAGAAAGGGATAAGGAGTAGCCATGGCCAAGGAATACCGCTTCAAAGCCATTGGGGGGCAGGGAAAGCTGGTACAGGGCACCTTTATGGCCGCAAGCGGCAAGGCAGCCAAGGCACATCTGAACACAATCTCGCAAAAATACCAACTGCGCGTAACCAGCTTTGAGAAGAAAAGGGATTGGCTTTATAAAGTTTACGCTGAGGGTAAGAAGAAGCCCTTCAATGGCCGTCAATCAGCTTATACCAAGCAGGATGTGGCAGCAGCGCTCACCCGTATGGGCTATACCCACTTTCAGATTAATCCGGTACTCTTTGATATTCCGCAGAGGGTAGGCCTGCCCGATGTGATGATGTTTATCAAGCTTTCCAGCACGATGCTGAAGGACAAGATGAGCTTTGGTAAGATTTTGGAAATGCTATCTGAGGAACAGAGCAACCGTACTTTCAAAGATGCGCTGCAGCAGATCGAAAGTCAGCTCAAGGGAGGTGCCGAGGGTCGGGAAGTGTTCTCAAGGTTTACGCATATCTTTGGCAAGTTTCCTTCCTTTATGCTTGGATTGGCCACCAAATCCGGAAACATGGCAGAGGTGTTTGATGCCACCAGCAAGTTTATCGAGCGTGACATGGAGATCCAGAAGAATATCAAGAAAGCCCTAATTTCTCCGATGTTTGCGGTTTTAGCAACTATTGGTGCGGTGATGTATTATGTGGTTGAAATATTCCCGGCCACAGCGGAAATGTTTTTGAAGTTTGACATGCCTTTGCCGCCTTTGACCAAAGGCACACTGGAATTAAGTGATTGGTTAAGTGTGTACTGGTGGATTATTGCCCTGATTGTGGTCTTGCCCATAGTTGCGATCTGGCGCTGGTGGAGCACGCCCAAGGGGCGGATCTGGAAAGATGCTCACATCGTAAAATTGCCAGTTGTGGGGCATCTGATTCATAAATCTGCAATCGAAGTATATTTTCGAGTGTTTGGCACGATCTATGGAGGAGCGGGGGACAACATTGAAACCATCAAGACCGCAGCCGAGGCTTGCCGCAATGCCTGGATGGAGGATCGGATCAAGAAGGTGACCATTCCCCTGATGTTGGCAGAAGGCGAAGCACTGGTGCCGGCGATGGAAGCTTCCGGAGTGTTCAACCGCACCACTCTCACCCGTTTACGCACGGGTCAGGAAACTGGTAATATTCTTCAGGCAGCGCAGCAGATTGCCACCTATTATGAAGCAGAAACTACTTATAAAATGAATAATCTGATTGAATACATTCAAACCATCGTAGGTCTGATTATTACGATCGCTATCACCTTTTTAACCGTGGTTTCGGCAGAAATCGCTACAGTATCTCCGCCGGTGAAATAGATGATCCTGAATAAGTTTGCCAATTATCTGGTAAGTAAAGGCATCTTTGATAAGGAACTGGTGGAAAATGCCAGCCGCAAGATGTTTGAGTATGGTGAGAGTTCGGCTGGAGCATTGGCCAAGATTCTGGTCAGCGATTTTGGAGCAATCCACGATTCTGTCTATGAAGCTCTTGCCAGGCATTACGCTTTTCCGCAATTTGATGTTGATATAGAGCAGATTACCGCTGGACAGGAGGGTGAATGCAAAGAAATCCTGAGCAAGATCCCCGAGGAGCTGAAAAAGAAGCTTCTGTATCACAAGATATTCCCCTTTGCCATGCTGAATAAGGGGCGGGAAGCCCTGCAGGTTCTGGCATCAGATCCCACCGACAAGATGATTCAGGAAATCATCGAACAAACTCAATATAAGCGCCTGGAAATCTATTGGTCTCATCTGAAGACCATTGAGGATTTGATTGCCAAGCTGGCTCCTCAGAAGAACGAGTTTTTGCAACTTTTGGAAGAAGCCGGACAGGTTTTGACCGATATTGATGATGGTTCCAGTGGTCTGGAATTAAATGAAGCAGCCCTGGATGAGGAGATCAACAAGAGTCTATTGGTGAATCTGTTTGAGGGTGCCCTGCTTGAAGCGGTCACCAAGGATGCCAGTGATATCCACATCATCCCGGGGAATCGTAGCACAATAGATATATACTTTCGCATCGATGGGAAGTTGCAGCTCTGGCACCGTCAGGAGGGAACGCCACCGGAAGCCCTATCGGCAGTTGTGAAGGATCGATCCATAGGGGTGGATCGTTTTGAGCGGGATACGGCTCAGGACGGTTTTGCCCAACGATTGATTGATGGGCATTTGATTCGCTTCAGGATCTCAATCATCCCGATAGTATCATCTGAGTATGACCGCCGCTTTGAGAGCGTCGTGATTCGCGTGATCGACGACCGTAAGGTGATTACGGATTTTCGCAAGCTTGGTTTCCAGGAACAGGCGGAGCGTGAATTTGTAAAATCCATTTCCACCTCAAAAGGCATCATCATCGTAACCGGTCCCACCGGAAGTGGAAAATCCACCACTCTGATGGCAGCCTTGCACCATGTGATCAATCCTACAGTGAATGTGCTTACCTGCGAAGACCCGGTGGAATATGTAATCAACGGCGCCCGGCAGCTCAAAATTGGGCACAAAATGAGCTTTGATCAGGCAATTCGGGCAATTTTGCGTCACGATCCGGATGTGGTTATGGTGGGTGAGATTCGGGATAGGATTACTGCTGATCTGGCAGTTAAGCTGGCTAATACAGGTCACCTCACCTTTTCGACATTGCATACAAACGATGCTCCATCAGCAATTTCCCGGTTGTACAAAATGGGTGTTGAAACTTTCCTGCTGGCTTACTCCATCAATATCATTATCGCCCAACGTCTGGTGCGCAAGCTGTGTCAGCATTGTAAACGTCCACTTTCCAAGGAGCATTGGCCGGCAGCGATAGCCATTGGCCTCACAGAGGAAGAACTGGCTGCTGGCAATATCTTCGAGCCAGTGGGCTGCTCTAAATGCAGCAACGGTTACAAGGGCAGGGTAAACATCGCAGAAGCTTTGTACTTCTATCCTGAGGTACGCAATGAAATTGTGAAATCTGTGAGTGATATTGATGAAGAACGGATTCGTGCCATTGCCGAAAAACATGGGATGCTTTCGATGCGTGCCAGCGGCATTGACCGCATGCGCAATGGGCTTACAGACTTAACTGAAGTTCTCTATGCGACAGCGGAGGATTAGGCGATGAACATGATGGAAATGGTGCTGGCCCTGTTTGCAGTGGTGTTCTTTAGCTCGATAGCTCTAACTTACAATCGTCATGTGCAGGATCAGAATGAGCTGTTGATCAATGCCACGCAATATGTACAAGCCACTCAGCTTTGCCACACCGTGCTGGACGAGATTGATGCCAAGCTGTTTGCCAAGATGATGTCGTTCAGCAGCATACTGAGCACTTACCACAACTCGACCCGAACGATTGACCTGAACTTTCCCGGAGATACTTATCAAATCTCAATTGAGGCGGTACGTTGCGATTCGATTGGTGTGCCATTAACTGATGTACCTGTGAATGATATATTTAGAAGGGTGCGCGTAACCGCCACCACACCGGGATTGAAAGTGCCCGTGACCCTGCAACGCTTATATACAAAGACCCACCTGAACTTATAATGGGAGTGATACTTGATCTGATCGGAGCCTTTGTGATCGGCGGAATGCTGATCCTGATGGTTATGAGTCTGCAATTCCAATTACAGGAAGCTGCGGATCGCGCTTATTATCTGAAAGATATGGTGGATCACATGGATCAATGCGCTACCAAGTTAAACAGTGTGGTGGCTCTGGCGGGAGTGGGAGTAGATCCTGAAGATGCCATCATTTATGCTACGGCTGATTCTCTGGTATTTTGGACTTATTGGGATTATCAGCAGGATCAATTGGGAATCACTCCAGTGCAGCTTTCCATCAAACTCAGCGATGCTCCGGATCCGTATGGTATTGCGGTGGTTTTGGCCCAGGATGGTGTTCCTTTGGATGATCTGGGTTATCTTTTCTGGATCGATGAATTAATGTTTCGATACTATACAAAGAATGATGTGCTTACCACTTCGGCTTCTGCGGCCCGGGCAGCAGAGATTCGCATGGGTTTTTACCACGATCCGCCCCGATCAGGCAGCCAGTCGATTCGCACCAAACTTCAGTTTAAGTGTTACTTTATGAACGCTTATATGCGTGGAGCATAAGGGAGAACGCGATGGGACGTGCAATGTTGATCTTTGTTGTGATGATGACAGCGATCTATTCCACTGTGCTGCTTTCTCTGCAACGCCGGATGCTGGATTTGCCCCGCATCATCCAGCGCAATCAGCTTACCAAACAGGCAGAGAGCGTTTCGGACTATGCTCTCAGGACTGCTATTCGCTATTCAGTTTTCTATGGATTGATGGCAGGGCCAAACGAAGTCATCATGTGGAATCAACCTTACGATGGTTTCAAGATCCAGGATTGTCAGATTGATAGCATCCGTTATACCTTCGTAGGCGATTCCAGCGGAGACGGGAGCAATCATTACCGTGCCATCAGTTATGTGAGCGGAGAAGCCCAGGGGCAGAGCGTACAATATCGGGCTGAAGTAGCATTTAATTTTCCTCTGACAGCTATGTTAGATCTGGATTACTGCATCCATCTGGAGATGGATCAACCGCAGTTTAACCCTTCTGAAAATTGGAACCATGTGATCGATTCTTCAGAGCACTCCAATGATGCCTTGTTCTTTGGGGATGTCTCAACCCGTCCGATGGGACAGGGTGTTGATGGCTGGAAATGTGCCAGTTTTGGTTCCGGAGGTGGGTATATCATGCACGATGGCAATGAAACCATGGAAGTATCTTCAAACTACACTTTGATGGTATTTGCCAAGATCCGGTCTGGGCACCCTAAGGCAACATTGATATGGCTGCCTTTGGATCCCGATGATCCTGTGATAGATAATAACAGTCTGAGCTGGGGACAGGTGCGAAAAAAACCTACCGGAGGAATCTATTATGATAGTGGTAACATGTATTTTGAAGCTGTAACGGAAAATGGATTAACTGTGCAGGTAAGCACGCCCTTTACTCCAGATGGTAAGTGGCCGCATAACAAG
>JALNYD010000179.1 GCA_023230025.1 Candidatus Cloacimonadota bacterium
CAATAGCTGGGGTTCCATGAATGCCGCTAATAACTACAACCAGAAGGCGCGGGAACTGGGCATCGAAAAGTACCTGAACTCCAAGATTTACGATCTGCTAGAGGAATGAGCTCTGGATTCAGCCACACGTCAGGATGGTGTATCCACATCAAGCCCATTATTTGTCCTCACGATGTGGTCACCTTGCCGTTACTTTTGTGACCACAAGGTAACGGCATCGTGACGATAACTAATGGGGAAGTCGTATCGTAGCTTTCCGAAGCTACGTGCTCGTGCCTGTTTTGTGTGGAAACAGCATCCTGCCGTTCTGTGTTGTCTCACCCAAGGGCATCAATAAAAGCCCGGAGGGCAACACATGAGTCCCAGCCGCTATCTGAACCCAAATGAAACAGCTTTCACAACTGATAATGAAAGCCTGGGTATAGGATTGCAGACGTCTCGTCTGCATAAGCGACGCAGTCGCTTACTCTTACGGAACTTCGTTCCGTTTCGACACGAGACGTGTCGAATCCTATGGCTTTCATGTAAAATGCCGTGCGGCTGGCAATCTAGATGTACTGGAGTATCAGTTATCAATATCTTGACGCTGGCACTCTTGGGGCATTTAGCAATCTGTAATATGCTGTTATTCAGAAGGAAGTAACTCCGAAATCGATCTTTTCTGCCAGGAGCGTGACAAAATGTTTGACAGTATTTAGCTAATTGTTTTGTATGCACCGCAAGCACAAATCTAATGAGGAATCGCATGAAGATATTAGTACTGAATTGTGGCAGTTCGTCCATCAAATACCAATTGATTAATATGGATATTCAGGATGTAATGGCAGAGGGCATTGCCGAACGCATCGGAGAAGATCTTGCTTTATTTACCTATAAGAGCTCTAAGTTCACCAAGAAGAAACGGGAAATGGTGATTGAAGATCACGAGAAGGGTCTGGAACTGATCCTGGAGGCCTTGGTGGATAAAACCAATGGTGTCGTGAGTGATCTGCGGGATATTGACGCAGTTGGTCACCGTCTGGTGCACGCCGGAGAGCATTATTCCGACGCTGTGGTGGTAACCGACCACGTTGTGGATGTGATGCGAGAATGCATCTCGCTGGCCCCTTTGCACAACCCGGCAAACCTGAAGGGCATCGAAGCCGTGAAGCACGCTATGCCGGATTGTCCACAATGCGGAGTGTTTGACACTGCATACCATCAGAGCATGCCTGCAGAGGCGTATCTCTATCCGCTGCCCCTGGATTTTTATCAAACTCACAAAATCCGCCGCTATGGTTTTCACGGAACCAGTCACAAATATGTGAGTATGAAAGCCGCAGAATACCTGCATCGGAAGTTGGATGATCTGAAGATCATTAGCTGTCATCTGGGCAATGGCGCATCCATCACGGCGATTGATGCGGGAAAATCCATCGACACCTCAATGGGTTTGACTCCTCTGGAAGGCTTGATGATGGGCACCAGATGCGGGGATATTGATCCCGCAATCCCAATTCATATGCAACAAAGCCTGGGCATGAGCGTTGATGAGGTAAACACAATTTTAAACAAGAAGAGCGGAATGCTGGGTTTGTCCCATATCTCAAATGATATGCGGGAGATTGAGGAAGAGATATTGATCCGCAAGAATCCCAAGGCGATCCAGGCTCACGATGTCTATTGCTATCGCATCAAGAAATATATTGGTTCATATTATGCTGCCTTAAATGGGGTGGATGTGCTGATCTTCACTGGGGGAGTTGGAGAACGGATGCCGATTTTACGGGAACAAGTATGCCGGAATCTCAGCGCTATGGGGATTGAGCTGAATCTGGAAGAAAATGCCCGTTTTACGGATGATATTCAGGTGCTAAGCACACCAAACTCAAAAGTGACTGTGCTGAAGATACCTACAAACGAAGAATTGATGATTGCCCTGGAAACCCAAAGACTAGTTTCCAAATAGGCTGGGAAATTGCATAATCAAAGGCAAAGAACTTAGGAAGACCGCACAAAAACTATGAATGAGTCCAGCAACAACTCGTACCGGATGCTGTTTGACCAGTCTCCGGTGTCCTTGTGGGTGGAAGATTTTTCGCTCATCAATGCATATTTAGATAAGCAAAGAGCCCAGGGAGTCACTGATTTCCGTGCCTTTTTCCAGACGTATCCCGAATACTTTTATGAATGTGTGCAGCAATTGAAGATTGTGGATGTAAACAACGCAACCCTCAAGCTCTACAAAGCGCAAAGGCTGAAAGATCTGCAGGATAATATGTCCAAGATCTTCCAGGAAGATGCCAGGGCCTGCATTTTGGAATCAGTATTGGCAATGGCGGATGGTCGCAAGCAATTTGATGGTCAGGGGATCAATTATGATCTGGAAGGCAATCAATTGCATTTCAGGATAACCTGGACAATCACTGGGGATGCGATTGAGGATTATCGCAAAGTGATCGTGGCAATGCAGGATATGACCAGCCTGGATAAAGTCCGTAAAGAGTTGGAAGAACGGGAAGCCCTGTTCCGCTGCATATTTGAACAAGCTTCAGAAGGGATGTTGCTGATGGATGGATCGGGAAAGATAATCCTGGTCAACAAGGCAATGACCGAGCTCACCAATTTTCAGGCGTGTGATATCGTGGGCTTGCACCTATGGGAGTTTTACGACAGATACTTTGCAACCGTGAAGCTGAATCAGGAGCGCTGGATGGACAAGAAGCGGATCCTGGAAGTAATCTCGGATCCCGGCAATGCACAGGTTACTGCTGAGTATAGCTTCCTGGATCACCGGCACAAATTGCATGCCCACAAGCAGACTCTGTTGCCAATTATCTCGGATAATGAAACCATCTTTGCAGTATTGCTAACTGATATGACTCCGGTCAAGCGTAGCGAAGTGGTTACCTCAATATTGCATCGTATAGCGCATTCTGTGAACATCGAATGCAGCCTGGAAGATCTGTTTAAAATAATACATCAAGCTTTGAGCATGGTTATCGACGTAACTAATTTCTTTATTGCGCTTTATGATGCGAAGAGCAATCTGATCACCTTCCCCTATCTCATGGATGACATGAATGAGGATGCCAGCCCGATTGAGGCAGATGACAACACCTCTCTGACCGCACAGATTATCTCGGAAGCCAGAACTCTGCTCCTGGATCAAGAAGCCATCATCACTCGCACTCAGGATCGTGGATTCATGGGCTTTGAGTGCAAGAGCTTCCTGGGTGCTCCCTTGATTCTGGGGGGTAAAGTGATCGGAGCGATCGTGGTGCAATCCTATACGGATGGCAATCACTTTGATGAAGAAGATAAGCTGCTGCTGGAATCAATCTCCGAGCAAGTCGCCTATGCCTTGCATAAGAAACAGGCAGATGAAAACATCAATGTGCTGTTTCAGGCAATTGAACAGGCTGGGGAAGGTATCGTGATCTTCAGCCCGCAAGGCACCATTCAATATGTAAATACAATCTTTGAACGGATCAGTTCCTACCGGCGGATTGAGCTATTGGATAAACCTTTTGAGTATCTGCCCTTTGACGTCAGCAGCCGCAAGGAGATGCAACAATCCTGGCTGCGGGTGCGTAGTTCACAACCCTGGCGGGGCAAGATAGATATGATCCGCAAGGATGGCCCCAAGATTACTCTGGACATGGTTGTAAAACCGGTTATCGACAATTGTGGCAGGCTATCCAGCATTATTGCCAGTTGTAAGGATGTGACCTATGAGATCCTGCGCGAAGAACAGCAGAAACGAACTCAACGTCTGGAAGCCATTGGGCGCCTGACAGGTGGGATTGCGCATGATTTTAATAACATACTCTCCGCAGTAATAGGTTATGCCGAACTGGCTGGAGATGATATGGAACCTGGCAGTGATGCTGCCATGAACCTTTTGGAAGTGCTCAAGAGCGCTGGCCGTGCCAAAGAAATGATATCACAATTGATCTCCTTCTCCAGGCAGGAAGAAGCTAAAACGGAAGTGATCGAACTGGTTGATCATGTGAAGGAATCGGTGCGCTTTCTACGCAGTTATCTGCCTCGATCAATCAAGATTGTGGAGCGTTATACTCAGGAAGCCTGCACTGTTATTGCGGTTCCGGGACAGATTCATCAGATCATCATCAATCTGGGAACCAATGCCATGCATGCTCTGCAAAGAGATGGGGCTGTTTTGGAACTGGCAGTGGAGACGGTTGGCTTTACTTCCCGGGATATGCAGGGATTTCCAGAGCTGGAACAATGCCAGTATCTGAAGATTGTGGTGGCCGATAATGGAACGGGTATTGATCCTGCCATTGTTGACCATATCTTTGATCCCTACTTCACTACCAAGAATTCCAATGAAGGTACCGGCCTGGGACTTTCCATCGTGCACAGCATCGTTCAGGCACACCATGGAGCCATTCGGGTAGTCAGCGATGTGGGCAAGGGAACCATCTTTACCATCTATCTCCCCTTATATACTCCGGATGTGTGGCATCCTGCCAGCTCGGAAGTGGATGAAGAATGTGATATGACTGGTGGAGAGACTATTATGTTTGTGGATGATGAGCCAGCTTTGGTCAATGTCTTTCGTCAGGGTTTGATGCGGTTGGGATACAAAGTTGAGGGCTTTACCGATCCTCGCAAGGCCCATGAACACTTTGTCCGAAATCATGATAAGATTGATCTGGTGGTTACAGACACCACAATGCCTTATATGAACGGAGTGGATCTTGCCGAGAAAATGCTGGCGATCAGGGATTTGCCGGTGATCATCTGCACGGGATTCACAACCTTGATCTCGGTGGAAGATGCCCGCAGCAAAGGGATCAGAGATTTTGTAATGAAACCCTTTAAGATCCGCGATATAGCGATTCGCATCCGGGAGATTCTGGATGGGAAAGAATGCGATGAGAATAGACCTGCTGCTGAATAAGCTTTGCCTCACCAAAACCCGCAGTATTGCCAAAAAAGCCAGCGATAAAGGCCTGCTCCTTGTGAATGGGAAACAGGCCAAAGCATCGCAGGAGATCAAAGCCGGAGATCTGATTCATATGAAGCTCTATGGTTTTGCCTGGCAGTTTCGGATCACCGCAATCCCCACCGGCAATGTTGCCAAGAAGGATGCTGGTGACTATTATGAGCTTATCTCGCGGGAAGCACTGGAATCTGAGTAAATCGGCATTGCCTGGCTTGATCCTGCTCTTGCTGTTGGGGTGGGTATCTCTTGGGGCAACCCAGCTTCAGCATAGCACAGGCTGTCTGGAGATTTACTCCCCGGAACAGCTCTCTCCATCCATGCTCAGGATAGCGGATATGCTGGAAGATCGGATTGGGGATTTTCAGATGAAGCTGGGCATTTATCCTTCGGCAAAAGTAGCCATCCATATCATCACATCTCAAACTGAATATCAGAAATTGAGCCTGGGCAAAACCGATATCGTTGAATTCAGCGATGCCTTCTATAGCTCCAAGGATGGCAGGATTTACATTCGCAGCGGAGACCAGGTGGAGCAGAACTACCTGAAAATCCTGATGCATGAATATATCCACTGGTATCTGGAGCAACTCTTCCGAAACACCCCGCTCTGGTTTCATGAGGGGATGGCCACATATCACAGCGGGCAATTGGGTTATGAGCGATATCTGTTGTATATTCAACAGAGTTTTCTGGGGAAATCAGCGAATCTGTTTCGCACCAGTTATCAGTATCCTGCCAATCAGGATGATTGGCCGCATTTCTATCTCAGTTCGGCAATGGCATTGCGCTTTATGGAAGAAAAGCATCCCCAGGCCTGGCAGACATTTTGGAATCAAGTGGCGGCAAGTCATCGTCACGAAATC
>JALNYD010000180.1 GCA_023230025.1 Candidatus Cloacimonadota bacterium
CTATACTTTGATCCGCTTTATAGCAGTATATCCCAGTGATTCCGCACATTTATTCTCCTTCTGAGTAGCACTCAAAAGGATGCTCAGTTACAGTCAAGAGAAATGTGGATTTCACTGCAACAGCCAGACCAGGATGTTAATCGGCAAAATTCAGGTCGCCGCTCTAGTTACCCTCCTCGTTATTTACCATCGAGATATTGTAATCTATGAACTCAATGTTCTCTTCGTAGCGTCCAGGATACACTTGCACCACATCACCATGTCTGGAGTCGTTCACTGCGGACTGTTATGCTTGTGAATTGCTGTGTGCCGTCCAGTGACACATTTCTTGATGTGCCTAAAATTAGAAACAGCAACAAGCATAGCAGAATGACAAGAAACTCTTTCAAGAGTACTCCTTTAAATGTATAGCTTGAGGTGGGAAAAACCCGCTCCAAGCGAGTATAAATTATTTCATTAGCAGCATCTTGTGAATCAAGGTGATTGTGGGAGTGATCATCCTATAAAAATCCACTTCCGAAGATACCGATTTACCATTGTTAGCATCCCCGTTCCCGACCGGTGGCATTAGGAGGTTACGGTATCATTCTCGCTTAACTTAATCCAACCCTGTGAAGCAAGATATCTGATCGTTTCCTTCAGAGATTCTTTCTTTTCAGCAGTGTCCCAAGGCTCTTTCCAATTCTTAATGAATTCGTAAAACTCAGTCTCGGAAACATACTCAATTTCGCCATGATTAGTGAGCGCAGACAGCGCGAACATAATGGTACCAATTTCTTCTGCATGCTTTGTGGATTTCACGCGGCTGAAGAGATCCACCAGTCTTGAAATCTCAGGTTCAAGTGAGTTAATCAAATCAACCCTTTTCTCTCTGAGCTTGCGATATTCTGATCCGGTTTCAAATCTGGGGCTAGAGCTATCACCGGTTTGCTTTATCAAGTTTTCCCTGCCAAAGACGTTGTATATTCTATCGATCTCGGGCGAGTATGGGCCGTATCTCCCTTTTTTGAATGTGATCCCAAGATCCATATCCGTCAAGGAAGCCAAGTAACAAATTTTCTGAAACACTATCTTTCCAACGGGTACAGTGTAGCGCTTTTGCCCCAATCGATGGATTACTTCCAGTAAGGCTATCCAGGATCCACGAACTTCAGTATCAAAAATCTGAGCCTTAGGTACTAGTTTGCTCCTGCTCCCCAAAAACTCAGGTTTGAGATACTTTGCATCAGTACCAAAAGGTGCATAGATCTCTACAGGCACGTCAATCTGTGACAGCTTCTGATACATTATTGGCCCCACTGTTTGCCATAGCAGGCCGCCATTGCCACATCCAAGAGGGGGGAAAGCTATTGATTCGACTTCCCAATCCCGGTAATTTGTAACGATTATATCCAGCCCCTTCTCAATGTAATCCAGCTTCGAGAGACTTTTCCAGTGACCTTTGGTAGGGAAGTTGATGATTTTGTTGCCGAAGATATCCTCATAAAGATATGGGACTCCTTCCTCGACTTCACCCGCATTGCATCTATCCAAGTAATCATCGAACATTTCGGGGAATTGCTTTTTGAAAAGCAGGGCGATTCCCTTGCCCATCACTCCGACACAATTTACTGTGTTGACCTTCACTTGCATCTTGCTGGTGAATATATTACCTGTAAGTACCTTAATCATTGTTGTATCCTCTATCTAAAAAACATGTTAGGTTCTATGCAGATCGTTTTGTTGAAACCTAGTGATTGAAGCCTTGCGGCCACTAAACTGTTAGCGGTAAAAGCTTTGATTATGTGAGCATATGATACAGAAGCTGGAACCAGGACTTCAGCGCATACAATACCTTTATGTTGTTTCGAGAGTTCTTCGTCTTCTGGATGATTCCAATATTTAGCATAAATTGCTTCGAAATCCAAGGATGCCATAGCATCTTCCCAAGTCATGAATTTACATAAGTCTTTTGAAGCATTCATATCCGAAACGACAACCCCAGGTGTAGTAATCACTGATGCATCAACGCCGAGTACACACAACTCATTGAACTGTGTTCGTCTCAAGTACATCATCGGATTTCTAGGGTTGAAGTATAAGTTTACATATTTATGCAGAGTAAGTCCCTGGGGAACTGACTTTTTTTCTCTTCTTTCTTGAACCTGTTCTAATGCGACGGTTTCATGATCGTACTTCTCAGCATCAGCATGGCACAAAATCCCATGCTGGATAATACTGGGGATATTATCCAAGTGTACTATATAGTACAATTCGTTTCTAAAGCTTGTCGTATCGCTCATAATCTCACCGCGATCATCATCGGTAACATACTATTCCATGTCAATCACTTTTCGAGATCCTCGTCTATACGAACTCAATTTAGCAAGTGGATTCATTAGGATCAAACAGTATGATGCGGTGATGATGTGAACCTGACTGGACTGATTGAGTGTTTTCAGATTTTCGAGTTTTCAGGTTTCACTTAAAAGCACAGGATTCAACACGAAGCAACCACCCCAAGACTTCTCTTTGCTCCGTCTTGGGGACCCCGGTCGTGTCGATGTGCAAACGAGGACGTCTGCAATCCTTCACACTCTTTTCTCTTTGTTATTATTTCATCCGTGAAATCCGTCAGATCCCCGTGCCAATCAGACTGCGCCCACAACAATTCCGCTATTGTCTGCTTCAACTTTACCTCATGATCCCCTCTGGTGATGAGGAGAACATGAGGTAAAGTAAAGCATTAATACAGGCGAGTCAAACTGCGCGAACCCATCGTGCGTAGCACCCATTTCGCTGCGAAGCAGCCCATCTCGTTGCGCAGCAACCCATCTCGTGGCGAAGCCACCCATTTCCTAAATAAACAGATTCAGATTGCTCTGCTCCGCTTCTTCCAGGTAACTGGCAACGCCGCCGATGCTTACGCCATCGATCAATTCACTGGCTTCCACACCCATGATATCCATGCTCATCTGGCAGGCTATCATCTGCACGCCTGCACGCTTGGCTTGCATGATCATCATTTCCAGGGAATCCACGTTTTTATCCTTCATGCGTTTGCGCATCAGCACCGGACCCATTCCGGCAAAATTGATCTTAGAGAGTCCCAGGCCTTGCGAGCTCTTGGGCAGCATCATGCCAAACATCTTGCCCATCATGTCTTTATCGGTCTTGGCAACCCCTGGCTTTTTGATCACATTGAGTCCCCAGAAGGTGAAGAACATTGTCACCTTCTTCCCCGTCGCCGCTGCTCCATTGGCTATAACGAAAGAAGCCAGAGCACGATCCAGATCATCGCTAAAGACTATCAGGGTCTTATTCTTCCCGCCACCGGAACCAGCTTCCAAGGCTTTTCCACCACCTTTTTGTACTTTGGCAATAATCTTTTTACCCTCGCTGCTGATGCTGAGGAGCTTGTTTCCCGTCATATTGCACCAGGCCGGAACGTCCTTGGCAAAGCCGGGATCACTGGCAGAAATCTTCAGGATATCGCCATCGGATAGCCTGTCTATCTCATTCTTGAGGCGCATGATGGGGCCGGGGCATTGCAGACCGCAGGCATCAGCTTCCACCGTTTTGCCTGCAGTAATGGGAACTGCATCTTCCTTGCCCTGATAGATATGATCATCCTTACCGATGTATTCTCCGGAGAAGATATCTTCATTGCTCTGTTTCTGAGTGGCAGATTCATAGGTGATGTAACCTCCACAGAGATTCCACACATCCTCAAAACCGCTCTGCACCAGGATACGATAGGCAAAATATGAGCGCAGTCCTGTGCCACAGAAGACGATGATCTTCTTTGTTTTGGGGATTTCGGAGAGACGGCTACGCAGATCATCAACCGGGATATTCAAGCTGTTTTCAATCGTCCCTAAAGCGCTTTCATCAGCAGTGCGTACATCGATCAGGACGGTATCCTGCAAGTTCAGGTTGCGGATTTCGTCCCAGTGTATGATCTTCACCATGCCATTAATGATGTTATCCGCCACCAGCCCTGCCATATTGACGGGATCTTTAGCGCTGGAGAAGGGTGGAGCATAGGCATGCTCGATCTCCTGCATATCGTAAATCGTCTCGCCATGTTTGAGGATGTGTGCCAGCATATCTGTGCGTTTATCAACTCCATCAAAACCCACGATCTGACCGCCTAAAAGCTTGCCATCAGTGGGACTGAAGACGATCTTGATCGTTAGCGGCAGCGCATCAGGATAGTAACCAGCGTGTGACGATGCGTGGATGATCGATGATACATAGGGAATCCCGGCTTTGCGCAAGACTTTTTCGGATACTCCGGTGGCTCCCACAGTGAGGTCAAAGACCTTGGCAATGGCGGTGGAAATGCTGCCTTTATAAGTCTTGGTGTTACCTTTCACAATGTTGTCTGCCACCAAGCGTCCCTGCTTATTGGCAGGTCCCGCCAGATAGGTGTGACTCTCAACGCCGGTGATTGGATTGGGATACACGATGGCATCCCCCAAAGCGTAGATTTCCGGATCACTTGTCTGCAGATATTCATTGACCTTGATACCCTTGTTGATACCCAGTTCCAGCCCGGCATCCTCCGCCAGCTTGCTATCCGGACGCACTCCGATCGAAAGAATTACCATATCTGTGGGTAATGACCGGCCACTCTTCAGCCGCACCTGCAGGCCGCTTTTCTCGCGGACAAAGGAGTTTACCGCATCTTTGAGATAAAACTCCACATTCTTCGTCTTCAGATGCTGGTGCACAGCGGCAGCCATCTCATAATCCAGAGGAGTCATCACCTGTTCCGCCATTTCCACGATCGTGACACGAATGCCTTTATGATGCAGGTTTTCCGCCATCTCAAGCCCGATGAATCCTGCCCCCACAATCACCGCATGCCGTACTTTGTGGCTATCCACATAATCCTTGATCCTGTCCGTATCCGGAACATTTCGCAGGGTAAAGATCACTTCATCCTGAATCCCAGGAATGGGCGGGCGCAGAGGCTCTGCTCCAGGAGATAGCACCAGTTTGTCATAACTCTCGGTGTATTCACTACCATCTGCCCTGCGCACGCTAACGCTTTTGGCCTGGCGATCGATGCCAATCACTTCCTGATTGATGCGGACATCTACGTTCAGACGGGCTTTGAAACTCTGTTGTGTCTGCACAAACAGCCGGTCTCTTTCGTGAATTATATCTCCAATGTAATAGGGCAAACCGCAATTCGCATAAGATATATATTCTCCACGTTCAAACATAATGATTTCAGCCTGTTCATCCAAACGGCGTAAACGCGCTGCAGTGGTGGCACCACCGGCTACTCCTCCAACAATAATATACTTGGGCATTCGGTAATCCTCCTGAATTGATCACAATAGTCGTTTTAAGAAAAGATAAGTAATGCGATAAGTTTGGCAACCATCAAATAGTAATAGTGGAATATTCAGGCTGATGACAAACCTCAATAATGTGGGAATCTCATACATGAATGCCATTGTTGAGATTAGCCCCAGGCCTCTACCGTACAGGCGGTCGCCGTACCGCCTATGTTTCGTAGCATCGGAATGCTACGTTACGGGGAGTTCAAAGCACTTCCCCCCAGGAGTTGAAAGCGTGTGTAGAGTTCGGGTAACGCCGAAAGGTTCCGAATGATCCGCTTGCTCTGCTTCGGAGAAGAGAGTTTCGGACGCTTTCGACTTCTGGCAGCGGGTCGGGGAACAAAGTCTCCTTCGGAGTTCAAAGCACTTCTCCAATCATCATGCTTATCTCCCAGTTTTGCGGTGCTTTGGACTTCGAACAGCGGGTCGGGTTACAAAGTCTCCTTCGGAGTTCAAAGCAATTCACTT
>JALNYD010000181.1 GCA_023230025.1 Candidatus Cloacimonadota bacterium
TGCTGGCATTGATGATACGATAATGGATGGCGAATTTCTCCGTACAGCCTGGGGTGCCTGGTATGCAAACGATATTGAGATTGCCAATATGAAGATTGTTAACTGCAGGTCTTCCTATACTTTTCCCCTGGGAGTCTATTATGGATCGGACATCTGTCTTCATGATCTAAAGTTTGAAAACAACTGGGGTACAGGATTCAGTGGGATGGCTATTGGATACAGTAATAATGTCATAATTGAAAATATCATAGCCGGATACACTATTTATGATAGTGGTTTGCTGACGATCGATGGATTTGAATGCGACAATCTGCTGATCAATAACTTTATCTCAGCCCATAACACGATAACAGATTGGGAAAGCAATCATCTGGGTATGTACTTTAGTTCCTGCGATCTGGTTCTAAGGAATTCCATCATAGCCAACAACACAGCTCAAGATGCCTGGCCTTTTTTCTATACAAACATCTATCCCGGTTTCGAGGATTTTAATCTGGACATGAGCAATGTATTGATCATCAACAACACCATGTACGACTGTTGGTGGGTGGATAACCCGATCTACATGCAAAATCGTTTTCAGCGGATGCAGATCAACAACTGCACCTTTGCCAATAACAACACAGACGTAACCCTGACCAATATCCTCGCCATGGCAGATATCAGAAACCTGATCTCCTATAATCCCGGGGCTTATGCTGAAATGTATCTCACCAACTATCTAAGTTCGATTGGCAGCAGCTACGAAGTAAGCATCAGCAACAGCCTGTTTCGTACCAACACAGTACTCAGTTCCTTGCCCGATCTGGTTACTTTTACGGATAACATCATGAGTGCCGATCCCTTGTTTCTGGGCACCACGGATTCCACGCTCGATGTGAGCCAGCCGGAATACTATCAGCTAAGCGCGCTTTCTCCCTGCATCGATAGTGGCACTCCGGATACCGAAGGGCTGAATCTACCCCCCATGGACCTGGCGGGCAACTATCGCATCGCCAATGGCAGGATAGATATGGGAGTTTATGAATACGCGTCCGAGCCCTGGGTTAGCAACGAAGATCCCGCCTTGCTGCCGCCTTCGGAAGGATTCAAAGTTTCTACCTACCCCAATCCACTACTAAATACCAGCCGGGCCGCGGGAGTTTTTCTCGAGTTCACTTTACCCAAGAAACCTGAGGCGCATCCTGTGATCGAGATATTCAACATCCGGGGACAGAAGGTGAAAACCATGCGCTTGACTGAAAGCTACAATAGCCTTGTGCACAAAGCCGGACTTTCGCATGATGTGAATCAAAACGGGGAGTATTACTCCACGATCTGGAATGGCAGGGACGATAACAACAGAGCACTTGCTTCGGGAACCTATATTGTTAGGGTGATGGCAGACCGAAAGGTAGCTACCACTAAGATAACGATTATCAAATAGTGAGTCCGATACTGATGCACGCGAACAGATACCTAATTAAAATGCTTTTGAGGTATTGATAAGTAAATATGGACATGTTGATCCATCAAAATACACTATAGTGCCTAACTGTGAATGCATACGACGAACTTTGTCGGAAAGCCGTGTGCGGGAAAACCGCATGCACGGTTTGATGAGGGGGGCAGGAATAACCCCCTTCTACGTCTTTCGTCCGGAAGCTACCGGAAACAAGCATTATCTACAGTGGACAAGCCTGCCGGATATCTTCACGGTTAATTGTGTAGGCATTGTAACCGCCAGAGATGGTCTAACGATTCAAGACACGCCAAACCAGATGCGCAAGACTATCCATCACTTCACTTCTCTGGATCCGGATTCAGCAAGAGATGCTTTCAATCTTGGGAAAGATACCCGGGACTGGAAGGTGGAATATGCTCAAAAAGATTTGAAAGACAGCGGCTTGAGTGATGCCAAGATCGTTCCCATACTCTACCGTCCCTTCGACACCCGCTATACCTACTACACGGGCAAAAGCAGGGGCTTCCACTGTATGCCGAGACATGAAGTTATGAAACACATGATTCAGAGAAATGAAGCGTTTGTATGCTCAAAACGAGTTGAAGGTTCTCATGCCTGGAACCACATCTTTCTAACTAATTGTATTACAACTAACCATAGCGTTTCAATCAAGGAAGCGAACTATACAACTCCCTTCTTCATCTACCCAGACGAACACAAAGAGGACATTTTTGCCACCACAGAACGTCAATACAATATCGTGCCAGAGCTTTTAGATGTATTCAGCAGCCAGTGGCCTCAGTTCCAGCCTGAGCAGCTTTTCTATTACGTCTATGCCGTTCTCCACAGCAATCAATACCGCCAGCGTTTTGCGCAATATCTCAGGATGGACTTTCCCCGCATACCATTCACAAAGGATTATAAGCTCTTTAGTAAGTTGGCAGAATATGGTAAAGAACTGGCCGAGATTCATCTGCTCAGGAGTCCAAGGTTAAGCCCTCCCTTAGCACGGTATCAGGGCAGCGGTTCTAACGACATGGTTGAGTTTATCCAATACGATGAGGACAAGAGTATCGTGCAGATCAACCCGGATAAACACTTTGAGGGCATCACCCCGGAGTTGTGGAACTATCATATTGGCGGCTATCAGGTGTTGCATAAATACCTCAAAGACCGCAAGGGCAAGAGCCTTGCCGATCCCATCCATTATTGCCGGATGGTAACGGCTTTAGCACTAACAATCGACATTCAGGCTCGGATAGATCAAATCATAGGAAGTGTTATCCAATAGAAAAGCCCGGGTTGCCTTGGGCTTTTCACAATGCCGTTTGATACTATTTAACTAGCATTGCCTTGCGAATCGAGGTGTTACCTCCTGATTCAAGTTTGAAGAGGTAGATACCGGAACCCACATTGCGACTATTGGTGTCTTTGCCATCCCAAATCAGCTTATGGTTTCCTCGCGCCATCTCGGTATTGATCAAGTCTTTAACTTTCCGTCCCTTAATATTGTAGACAGATACTCGAACTCGACCGGTCTCAGGGATACTGAACGTTATCGTGGTTGAGGGATTGAACGGATTGGGATACACCTCAATTCGCCATTTATCCGCATTTGGAACCGGGAGTGTATCGTCGTCATTGGCCACCGTAGTTTCATGCAAATCAGGATTGCCTGCCAAAACATAGACTCTTCCGGTATCAATATGATCGTTGTATGAAAACCATGGCGCTCCTACAGCCACATCGCAAAAACCATCGGCATTGAAATCGCCTGTCACCTTAGACCAACCATAATTCGTATGGTAATACCCATCCATTTCCAATCTCAAGTAATCCATTGATCCGTTCATGGTGGGGCTGCCCATCCATAGGTACAGGTAGCCGCTATAGTAGCCGGCCTCACTATCAAAGCCCAAGACGTCCTGGTAGCCATCCCCATTCAGATCGCCATGCACCATGGGATATCCTGTGCCTCGTTCGCTGATTTGATGCGGTAAGTGATTGTGATCTCCGGATAGATCAAGGCTCCAGGGTGCCGACAGGCTGTCGCCTCCCAGCCACAGATGCTGGGAATAATCATAGATCAGACTGCCAGCCGTGAAATCATCATAACCGTCTCCATTCACATCACCCAATGGACATGCCCAGGATTTGATAATGCTATTGGAATCTTCGCAGATTACCAGACTGTCGGTTTGCGGAAAGGTTGGACTGCCATAGTAAAGAACCAGACTAGTATGAGTCTCTCCTGAAGGACTAATCGAGATTTGTGAGAGAGTGTCATCAAAGCCATCATTGTTTACATCGCCGATACCGCATAATCTGGGTCTTGCCTGTTGATTCGATGTTGATTTAAAAAGCCATGGTTGGGACGTATTGTCCGACCAGATATACACTTCCTTCGAACCATCCGCATAATACAACACAAGGCAAATATCATCATGATTGTCGCCGTTGACATCTCCGAGAGGTAAGATACTTACACTATTTACCCCTGTGCCTGAATTATCCGCGTATGTCAATATTATATCTGGCGAGTTTTGGGGATTTGCTCTGCCAAAGAATACCGCAATATTGTTATCGTAAGCAGGTGATCTTTGGAACATTATAAGATCTTCAATCCCGTCCCCATTCATATCCCCAGCGTTGAAAACCCCGGTTCCAGGCCCCATCTGCCAATTGAAAGCACCAGGGATCACAAAATCAGGGATGTTATCAAAACCAGGTCCTCCCCAATAGAAATAGAGCTTACCCCATCGATTTTGAACGGCAAAGGTCTGATATGGATTCCAGGCACCTGATGAAACTACCAGATCCATATAGCCATCTCCATTGAAATCCAGGCTGGCTATAGATTCTCCAAATTCGCTCCCTCCAAATTCGCCGCTCATGTGGGTCATTACGTCAATGTAGTTGGCTTGCGCAGGCAGTGGTATAACAATTATCGCCAACCAGATTACTGCAAGGCATAAAACAGGCAGTTTACTCATAATACCTCCGGTGCTATTGAGCACCAATTGCTATATATTGAACCGCTTAACGAACCGCCAGATTTCTATAAGGTCCTTCCCTCATTGTGAAAGACTTGTGATTATCTAACACTTAATGAGTTTGTTCTATTTTCAACTTTCCATGATGAATCCACTGGCTCCACATTATGTATCATCAAATATTACGTCAAGAACTATTTTTTTGTCTCACCCTTGCCCATCCATATTTGACATTATGCTTTGCCTCTCACTTCCAGCCTAAGCCAAGCCCCAGACAGAAGCCGTTCAAAGAGTAATCTGAATGAGGTGCAAAAAAGTATCTGCCGGAGAGCAGCAAGATCCTGCCTATCTTTGCCTGAACTTCCAGCGAAATGGGGACGTAGCTGATCTTCTCGGTGCGAATGTAATCATATTGATACCCCCAAAAACCTTCTGTGTACTCTCCTTCGCCAATCTCAATAGTGCCCTTTTCCCAACCAATAGAGGGCAAAATGTCAAGCCCGATGGCATGGATTACCGGACCTATCCGCACACCATAACCACTGAAGTTATATTTCGAGTCGTCAAACATAAGCTTCCCTTCATTATAGCCCGATTCGTATCCTTTCACCTGGATCCTGCCCAAAATCTCCACTGCCAGACCATACTGTATGCCTTGGATGTTCACCCCATTGATACTACCATAGGCATATTCACCAAAGCCCCAAACACCAACTATAGCCCCATCCTTGCCATGGAAGCGCAAAACCCCATCTTCTGCCCACATGGCAGTGCATAACAAAAGTATCAGAACTAACAGAGCGTGCTTCATTTTCTCTCCCTTAGCCTGCTCGGCTGACACTACACTAAGCAAAATATGATCCAATCCGCAAAAAATGTGAAATTCTCAATTCTCAATTCTCAATTACCCCGTGTTCACCCTTCCCCCTTCACCCCTATCTCACCCCTACATCATCCCATAATCACCGCATGGCATGGGGGAATTATGGGCTGATATAGTGGTAAAATAGAGGTAATCCCGGGAGGAAGCACACCCTTGGAGTTTAAACTGCTTTCCTGACATCATGCGTGCCTTCAGGTGTCAAGCTACGATTATGTTTATAACAGCCAGTATGTTACAGGCAGTTTAGACTTCAAGCAGCGGGTATGCACTCCAAACTTTGTTCATGGGCCCGCTGTTCGAAGTCCAAAGCACTGTGTAAGCAAGGAAGTAAGTGTGAAGTAAGTGAATTGCTTTGAACTCCGAAGGAGACTTTGTAACCCGACCCGCTGTTCGAAGTCCAAAGCACCGCAAAACTGGGAGATAAGCATGATGATTGGAGAAGTGCTTTGAACTCCGAAGGAGACTTGGTTCACGAG
>JALNYD010000216.1 GCA_023230025.1 Candidatus Cloacimonadota bacterium
AAAGAGATAATTTGGGTTTGAAGCTATCGCAAAACTAAGAATCCCATCAGCAGCGTAACACAGTGGCAACATCTGCAAACACCTTATCATTGATCTTGGAGGCATAAAATATTTCCATGATGCT
This sequence comes from Candidatus Cloacimonadota bacterium, assembly GCA_023230025.1. Taxonomy (GTDB): domain Bacteria; phylum Cloacimonadota; class Cloacimonadia; order Cloacimonadales; family Cloacimonadaceae; genus UBA5456. Next base: position 125 of record JALNYD010000216.1, read on the forward strand.
GTACCACCACTCGTGGTAGGTACCCTTTCTCCAAAGATCTGTGGTATGAATATCAGTTCTTTATCACTATTTGCTGAGTTTTTTTTAATGCTTTTTGCCAATTCGAGATAATGATTGATCGTGATATCTTGAATACGCTTCTGCACAAATCTAGCGTCACTTACTTCATCATTCCATTTGATCAAGACCGAAGATGAAAATTCCTGTAATGGATATGAGTCCAATGCGATAATATTGGGGTTAGCTTTTTGTAAAAATAACTTGTAGTGATTGTAATTGGAGTGCCCATTCGGTTTTTTTAACCAAGGATTCTCCAGATGAGTCGCAGTGATAACTTCCTTGTCCTGATAATTCATAAATTCTTGAATTGTTCCGTACATCTTGAATTGACCTTGAAACGGTTCATCCATTAGATAATGATAGAGGATGCTATTGTTGGTGTCCAAAGCATCAATTTGATTCAGTCTCGATTGGAGCCTGCCCCAATAAACATTTGTAGCTCTGTTGGCATCTATGGTGCGCTGAAACTCGTCCTGCATTGTGAGGTAATCAATCTCTAAGCGGCCATTACCATGCCAATATACTTGGGGATTTAAGTGGTAAAAGAACTCATTTCCTCCCATCAATTGCATATACAAGGAAGTAGAATCTGTGCTGCGTGGAGGCAATACTATGTAATATTCAAAAAGAAGGTTTCCGTAATCATCTATATCAACAGCTGGATATTCTCGATTGAATATCGTTGTGCCGTATGCGGAAGGATTGGTCGATATTAGTGGAAACTCATAATAATCGGATTCAGTATAATCATCCCATTCTCTATCCGCACTCAAGTTAGTATATTTCAATACTTTAAACTTAATATCTGCAACTGGTATATTTGGTGTTTCCCCTTCAAAATTGAGTGCCACAGTCAAATACAGTTTATTCTCCTCAAGTGCATTAACACGAAACTTCAGATCATAACCAATTGTGCGCGGATTATCCCTATTGTCAGGTTTCCATCTGAATCGGGGATACGATAAAGCCGTACCAGCAAGGTGGTCTGATTCAGCATCACAAACCCAAGCATATCCGTTTTGATAGTTTTGGGCTGTGAAATCGTACCCTGATAACTCGCCAGTATCGTGCTTGAAAACACTATTATAAGAATCATCTGCGGTGTTGTCGGCTATGGGCAGAACATCGGGAACAAAGGAACCATTTTCGTACTTCAACTGGTATTCAGCCTCCATTTGCAAATAATTGCCATACAGTGAAAAAGCTCCAATCTTGTTATTAGCAGGTCCAGTATTCCACGAAAAATCGGTTAGGATCGTTCTTACCGACTCATTACCATCATTGTGAAGAGCAGTCAGGGCATTTCCAAGTCTACTGGTTGAGAAGTTATCCTCTTCTTTTATTGCGAAGTTTACCGCGTTAAATCCCCCATCATATAGCTTTTGCCTAAGACTTGAAAACGCAGTTTCAGGATTACCAGCATAATCTATTCTCCACTGCGAATATGCTCCAATCAAGTATTCATCGGCTTCCACACCTGAGATGCCGATAAAAAAAAAGGCTAATACCAGCATGATACATGTTTTTTTCATGATAATCTCCTATTTTAGTATGCTTATTCTTTTTGTCGCGCTGATCTCTCCTAAAGACACTCTGCAAATGTAAACTCCTGCAGGTAATTGCTTCAGGGTTATATCGTGTTCAATTTTTGATTGATGAACAGGAACTTTTGCGCTATACACAAGTTGTCCCTTGATGTTGTAAATAGATATGCTTCCCTCACCATTAAATGCTTGACCTTTGGTACTTACGGATATTGATATTACGCTGGCAGTAGTGTGAACCGGATTAGGGCTGATGCTAAGGTATAGCTGATCTGCCACTCCAGGAATCAGCGGATCATCATTGGCGACAGTTGTATCCTGCAACTGGGCATTTCCTCCATAAATCCAGAGGTATCCTGGAAAGTTGGGCGCATACGAGTCAGGTTCAGGTTTATGGGCTGCAATAGCGACATCGCAAAAGCCATCGGCATTGAAATCTCCGGTAGCAATGCCATAACCGAAGTTATCGAAGTTTGTTCTGGATATTATCAATTCTGAATTGCCATTCATCTGCTCTGAACCCATCCAGACCGAGAATTTTCTCTCGTGATAAGTTGTACCAACCACATCATCATAACCATCTCCATTCAGATCCCCATATTTCAGGCATCTCGAGGCCTCGTCACCACTCCAGCCGGGAGTAAAATTGAAACTGGGCATTCCGTAATCCATGACTATTTCTCCCAGCCAGGCATGCATGCCCGCGTTTGAGTAATAACCCATGAAATCGTCATAGCCATCACCATTTACATCCCCAATCGGCCTACTGTCCTTGGTTATGGGTTCTTGTGTTTGAATCAAAACATCGGGGTCGCTAAGATCCCGCCCGGGGTTCCCGTGATAGATTTTGATCATGTGATATCCAGTATCGGGATCCGGATCGGTAAAGCCTACAGTAAAATCTCTGTAGCCGTCTCCATCAATATCTCCTATTCCGGAGATTGAGCTTATAGCATTATTGTAAGCATATTCCAAGACAACTTGCTCTTCATAGTTGCCGCCCCACATAATAGTGAACTTCTTGATATAAGAGGGCTGTCTTAGTATATAGTGTAAACCTACATCGTCATAACCGTCGCCGTCGAAATCCCCCATATTGCTGACACGTAGCACTTCATCATTGTACGAGAATGAGATCACATGATCCGGATTATCCAGACTGTCATTACCTCCATAGAAGAAGAGCAGTTTCTCATAACTCTCATTCAAAGATATGTGGTCAATTACGTAAACGCATAGATCATCAAAGCCATCACCGCTGATATCGCCGACTTTGAAGATGTAAAAAATCCTTCTGCCCACGCTATTGGCATAAGTGCCTTCAATGGTTACTGATGCAGGTGTAGTGGAACTGAAGTCCGGCCCCCCATAATAGATATACACTTTCCCGCGGGAACCACTCACTCCTGCTGTATAACCGTATGATCCTGATAAAACAACTAAGTCAGTATATCCATCATGGTTAAAATCCAAGCTTTCAACAGCATGTCCAAAACCCGAATAGTGATGCTCGCCCTGAAATTCCGCAATTATCGACATATCGTTCGTGGCAAATAGCGGGGAAAACAGCACAGCCAATATCGTGAGCAGCAGAATATGTGTTTTCATTATTTTCTCCTTACTTTATGATGGTAAATTTCTTAATAGTAGTATGATCGCCAGTCTTTGCTCTGCATAAATACAAACCTGATGTATAGTTGGAAAGATTAACTGATCTGACCAATTCATTAGACGATATGCTGTTGACTTCTGTACGATAGATTACTTGACCTTTAATGTTGAAGATTTCGATTGTTATGGGCATTCTTCCATTTTTTTCCAATCCCGATAGCGAAATCTTGATCTCATCATTAGTTCGTACGGGATTGGGACTCAATCTCATATGCAATTGATCTATTAGTTGTGGCGCAATGGGATCATCATTGCCGACCATTCCGGGATTACCGCCATAGATAAATACATACCCTCTATAGTCATGGTATGGCCATGCACCCTCCTCAAACGGCGCAGAGACAGCAATGTCATCACATCCATCACCATTAAAATCACCAACTGCAACATCATAGCCGTAGTTTTCGAATGTATTGACTTTCTGCCAGTCTGCAATTCCATCCATATTTTCTGAGCCCAACCAGACGGCAAACCTCTGACCCTGATAAGTGGCTCCGATTACGTCACTGAAGCCATCTCCATTAAAGTCACCATGTTCCAATCCGCGAAGTTGTGCATTTCCAAAATATCTTGGATTTAAGCTAACGCTCGGAGCCGGTGTAAGACCGGTATCGGTTCCGAGCCAAACATTCATTCCGCGGCTGTCAGAGTATCCCATGAAATCGTCGAACCCATCATTGTTCAAGTCCCCAAGTGCTATACATTTTCTCGTGATAGAATTGGCTGTGTGGACAATAAGCGTATAATCAGAAAATAGTCTTTCATTGTTTCCATAATACACGCATACGGTAGAGAATTGATCATATCCCTGTTGCTCACCAAGATATCCTATGGAAAAATCATGATATCCATCGCCGTTTATGTCGCCAATACCAATAATTGAACCGTCAGGAGCTCCGCTTTGAAAGTCTAAACTAAGTATGTTTTGCCGGGTAAAAGATCCTCCCCACATGATATCGAAATAGGCATAGTAGTTTATCTGATGGCAAATACCAACATCACCAAAACCGTCCCCATCAACATCGCCAAGTTCGAACATATTATAAATGGTTACACCGGGTTGAAGATACTCAATCCTATCAGGGTTTGTTAAATCGCTTGTTCCACCAAAGTAAAACATGAGTCTTACACTTCCGACGTCTGGGTTTCTGTCTATAATAATGAGATCGTCAAAACCACCCCCGTTTATATCACCGGGATTTATGATTGAGCCAATTCTTCTCTGCTCACCTTCGGGGTAATCACCCTCCAAGCTAATGTCGGGTTCTGATGCTGAGCTAAACCCGGGGCCACCAAAATATATGTAAACTTTCCCCCGAGATGGGCTTTGTTGATACTGATATCCATAAGATGCAGAATATACTACTAAATCATCGAAGCCATCATGGTTAAAATCTAAACTTATGATTGTAAAACCAAAAGAAGACATGTTATGCTCACCCTGAAGTTGCGACAGCAGAGGCATGTCATTTAGGGCATGAATAACATAGACGGGCATCACTATTAAAAAGAAAGCTAAA
>JALNYD010000182.1 GCA_023230025.1 Candidatus Cloacimonadota bacterium
GGCTCTTCTTCTGCTTCGGGAATCTCGGTTTCCTCGGCTTGAGGAGTTTCTTCAACAACAGGAGCTTCCTCAACTACTGGAGCTTCTTCAACTACAGGTGCTTCTTCGACTACTGGAGCTTCTTCAACTGCAGGTGCTTCTTCCACAACAGGAGCTTCTTCGACAAAAGGTGCTTCTTCAACAACTGGAGTTTCCTCAACTACTTGAGCTTCTTCAACTATTGTGGTCTCCTGAACTGCCACTACTTCTTCAGCAACAGGGTGCTCTTCTTGTATAGCTTCATCATGGCTGGTTTCCAAGGGTTTTTCTTTGTCTTTCTGAGCTTTTTCTGCTTTTTTCTTTAGCAATCTTGCAATGCGATCGCGCATATACTGCTCATGAATAGCGATGTATTCTTCCTGCAGCTTGGGATCGCGGGAGAAGAAGAAAGCTTTCACAGAAAGGATCAGGCGACGGTTGTCCATATCCAGTTCGATAACTTTCAAAGGCAGATCTTCGCCAACGTGGAAAGCATCTTCGCTATGCTCAAGCTTGGGCAAAGCCAGATGCGAGATTGGGATGAAACCTTCCACCACATCATCGTCCAAAGGAATATCCACCAGGACGCCTTTCGGGATCAGTTTGGAGATCTTTCCTTTGACTTCGATATTCACCGGCAGTCTTTGATTCAGGCTTTCCCAGGGATCCGGGGCCAGTTGTTTGACACCCAGGGCGATTCTGTGTTGAGCCCGATCAATAGAAAGGATAATGCTCTGCACTTCCTGACCTTTACGGAAGACTTCGCGGGGATGGTAGATGCGCTTGGTCCAACTGATATCGGAGATATGGACAAGGCCATCGATGCCTTCTTCAATTTCCACAAATGCACCAAAAGCGGTAAGGCTTTTCACTTTGCGCATAAGCACGGTACCGATGGGATAGCGATCCTCGATGGTGAGCCAGGGATTGGGATCCATCTGCTTCATACCCAAAGAGATGCGTTTGTTCTCTTTGTCCAGTTCCAAAACGATGGCATTGATCGTATCGCCATTCTTGAGGATCTTGCGGGCATCGGTGATCTTCTTGGTCCAGCTCATTTCGCTGATGTGAACCAGGCCTTCTACTCCGGGTTCGATTTCCACAAAGGCTCCAAAGGATTTCACGCTCACCACTTTGCCGGTGATACGAGTTCCTTCCGGATACTTGATTTCTATGTTTTCCCATGGATGTGGAACCAATTGTTTCAAGCCCAGGGAAATCTTATTTGTTTCAGGATCAAAATTGATCACCTTCACTTTCACTTTGTCGCCTATGGCCAACATCTCGGAGGGATGATTGAGTTTTCCCCAGGACATATCGGTAAGGTGCAACAAGCCGTCGATGCCGCCCAAATCAATGAATGCTCCATATTGGGTGATGTTTTTTACTTCACCATCAAGTTCGGAATCCACTTGAATCCTGGTCAGCAATTCTTCGCGCTTGGCTGCTGCTTCTTCTTCCATTACTGCACGACGTGAAAGAATGATGTTGCTATGTTCTTCATCAATATTCACCACCTTGAAATGCATCTCTTTGCCGATGAATTGATCCAGGTTTGGAATAGGTTTCAGGGACATCTGGCTGCCAGGCAGGAAGCCTTCGATGCCAAACACTTCCACGATCATGCCACCCTTAACTCTTCTGCGAATGACGCCAGGAAGAGTAGTGCCATCTTCAGCGGCTTTTTTGATGCGTTCAATGTTTTCCTGATAGTCTGCTTTCTTTTTGGATAGTTGCAGACGCCCGTCTCCGCTCTCTATCTTGTTGATATAGACGCGGATAACGCTGTTACGTTCAGGTGGTCCACTATAGGCAAACTCCGATATCGGAATCACGCCTTCGCTTTTGAAACCGATGTCAACGCGAACTTCCTTATCGGAAATGTCCACGATGGTGCCATCGATGATTTCGCCCACCTTGAAGTTTGAGAAGGATTCTTCATACATGCTCAGCATGGCTTCCATCTCACGTTCTTCCGGGCTCAATTCGGCTTTTGGTTTTTCAGCTTCCACCGGCTTGATTGCTTCCGTAGCAACTGCTGGAGTTTCTTCAGCTACTTCTGCAATAGCTTCAGTTGCTTCTGCTGGAGCTTCCTCCGCCACTTCTTCAATAGCTTCAGTTGCTTCTGCTACTACTTCGGTAGTTTCTTCAAGCTCAGGTTGGGCTTCCTCTGCAAGTTCTGGCTCGACCTGCGTTGCAGACGTTTCTTCTTTCACTTCTGGCTCCTGTGAATCGAGCCCTGTTTCTACTTCTGTTGATTTCGACGCTGTGTCCTCACCTTCGATTTTGATCTCGGGATCGACTGGGTTTTGATCATGAGTTAACATGATTCCTCCTTAAACAAGGGGATACTTGCCAAGCTCTGCACTGGCATGGCGTCCCCATTTATTTTTAATAGTTTATTATATACAGATATGATACGGGATTCCGGTGTGCTGGCTCCCGCTGCCAGCCCGATGCGTTGACTTCCCAGGATCTGCTCTGGGACCAATTCCGCTTCGGTTTCAATATGGATCGTGTCACAGTATTTGCTGCACATACTTGCCAGCATTTTGGTATTGGAGCTGTTTCTTCCACCAATAACTATCATCAGATCGCTTTCGCGGGCTAAACACTCGCTGGCAGATTGACGTTGCGAAGTTGCCAGGCAGATTGTATTATAGACCTTCAGCTCTGTAACATTTGGAAGCAATTTTGATACCAATTGCTGTAAATTCTCTAGTTTCTGAGTGGTTTGGCTAATCACACATAGCTTTGAGCTCGATATCTGGGGTAAGGGGCTGCCGGGTTCATAAACGATCGTATTGGTATTACCATAGCTATGCAAACCACTTACCTCAGGATGATGAGGATCGCCAAGAATCAGCACTGGGTAACCATCCTCATTTGCCTTACAAATCAGCTCATGGGTGCGTTTGACATAGGGGCAGGTGGCATCAATGATGGTGCTGCCTTGCTCCTGCAGACTATTGAGCATCTCTTTACTAATGCCATGCGAGCGAATAACCACAGTTGCGCCATGCAGGTCTGTGGCGTGATCTGCAACCAATATCCCGCGGGCATGCAGTTCTTTCACTACCTGAGGATTATGGATCAATTCCCCCAAGCTATACACAGGTTTGACACTCTGGGCTGCATCCATCGCCAATTGAATGGCGCGGCGAACTCCGAAGCAATAACCTGAATATTTTGCCAGACGGATCAGCATCCTGCCTCCACAAGCTTGTGATAGTGTCGATATAGCACTTCCACCATTTCTTCAATACTGTAGTCTTTGGAATCAACATGGATGGCATCTTCAGCCGCAACCAATGGAGCTAAATCCCTGGAAGAATCCGCAGCATCACGCTTTCGCATTTCCTGCAAAACCTGTTCAAAGACTGGTTGATGCCCCTTGCTCTGAAGTTCCAGAAATCGCCGTTGAGCTCGCACTTCCAGAGGAGCAACTAGAAAAAACTTCAGCTCTGCGTTGGGGAACACCACAGTGCCAATATCCCTGCCATCCAGAACTACTCCACCATTTCTACCCATCTCCCGCTGCAATTGAACCATCTTCTCACGCACCACCTTTTGGGCAGAGATTGCAGAAGCTAAATTGGAAATATCCGGTTCACGAATTGCCTGAGAGACATCTTCGTCATTCAGATGAATCACATTCCCTGCTTCGGTAAAGAGCACTTTGACATCAATTTTGCTCAGTAACTCCACCAATGCAGTCTGATCCAGAATATCAATGCCTGCCCTCTTTGCAGCAACAGCACACGCTCGATACATTGCTCCTGTATCCAGATAGATATAGCGCAGTTTTTGTGCCAATAGCTTAGCTGCAGTGCTTTTACCTGAAGCAGCGGGACCATCGATGGCAATGATAATTCTTTTCATAATCAATAATTAACTCCAAGTTACACCTTTTTAAGAGCCTGATTACGAGTCAATAGGTTTTTTTGAATCCAGACTTTTTTCTTGATCGATATTCGTCCCTGCTGATACTGCAGGGTAACTCCGTTGAATCTCGTCCCCCATTGTTGTCTGTAGCATCGGAATGCTACGATACACTCGTAGCGGAGGATTCCGATCCTACAATGGGAGGACTCGTAGCTTCGGAAAGCTACGTTACAACCCATTGTTTCTGTAGCATCAGAATGCTACGATACACTCGGAGTGGAGGATTCCGATCCTACAATGGGAGGACTCGTAGCTTCGGAAAGCTACGTTACATCCCATTGTTGACTGTAGCATTGGAATGCTACGATACGATGAATCCCCATTGGTTGTCGTCACGATGCCGTTACAATGTGGTCACAAAAGTAACGGCAAGGTAACCGCATCGTAACGATAATCAATGGGGATCAAGTGGATATGATCCTTTATGACTTGGAGATTTAAACAATTTGCAAATCGTCTGATCTGGCGGGGGAAAATGCTTGGCAGTCACTCTATCAGGCCAGATGAATCGTTTGTTTGTCAGCTCGCAAAAGCCTAAACCCGCACACCCTCGATGGTTCCCTGATTTAGCTTTAGAGCAGGTTCTCCGTGGATCATCATGATTATCCCCAATTCCTTGCCGCAGTTGGGACATTGTGGACGGCTGAGAGTGCTTGCCCCTGCGAGGCCTACATGATCATCAGAAAGTCTGCTGATCATGAGCTTGATCAATCTGCCTTTGCCCGCTTTAAAATATCGGAACAGCAGAAATCCACATTTGCATTTGATATCGATGATCTTACCGGTGCGCATAATCCTTATCCAATAATCCTCATTCTCATTTCATTGAATCCGCGAAATCAGCGTGAAACAAAGCGCTACAACGAAGGCTATACAAAAGGGCCGCACAAGGCAGCCCTTTTTCTATTCGTATAATGCTTAACGCATAACTCATCACGCGTAACGCATAGCTACTTCATCAGCATAGCTTTGCGGGTAAAGCTTGAGCCTGCTGTTTCCATGCGGATCAGATAGATGCCCGAGCTCACACTGCGGCCATTTTCGTCATCACCATTCCAAACTATGTTATGATTCCCCCGATTCATCATTTGATGAGTCAGGGTTTTCACCTTTTGACCTCGGAGATTGAACACGCTGAGCTTCACCACAGTAGGTTCGGCCAGGCTAAAGGCAATAGTGGTGCTGGGATTAAACGGATTTGGATAGTTTGCCTGCAGAGCAGTTTGGCTTGGCAGCTCCGGTGAATCTGGAGTGCTCACCGAACCCCAATCAATGGTCAAGGTTTCGGAAGGCCGGCTATTACCTTCTGCATAATGGCACTTCACATAGTATTGATACTGACCCAGGTTTGGTAATTCATCATAACAATGGAAGCGTTCAGCATCTGCTGGCAAAACCCCAATAAGTTCGAATGCGGAACCACCAGAACGACGATAAACATCATAGCTGATGAGTGTATACTCTGAATCTTGGATGTCCACCCAACCCAGATGCACTATTCCACGCTCAGCATCAAAGCTTGTGATCTGGAACTCGGAAATCCCGTTTAAGTATCCAAGATAGAAATCAGCTTCATGTTCTGGATTGGCACTGCTAATCTCAATCGAAATAGGATCAAGGTTATAATAACCTTCACTTTCTGCGTTTACCTGATAGGATCCCAGAGGTAAGAACAACTCATAGTATCCGGTTGCATCAGGATAACAGTGGGTTCCGGAACCGCTTTTCACCAATACTTCAGTAAAGGCAATCTCCGTGTCCGAGCTTAGTATATTTCCGCTAAGCTTCCCGGCATAC
>JALNYD010000183.1 GCA_023230025.1 Candidatus Cloacimonadota bacterium
GATCACATAAAACATGTTTAAAGCTTTGATCTCGGTTCCGAGACTAATTTGAACGTGATATCATATCATTTGTGGCAAATCAGATATGGCTATTGTTACAAACTTCTCCATGTTTGATAGAATTCTAAGAAGATAGCAGCGATGAGTTTTCTGACCTTTTATAAGAATAGATAGGCATATCTGAGATAGGACATATCATAGATTACAAACGTTTTATATTTTACAGGAGATTACATGGAATATAAGTTGTTTGACCAGTTCGTACAAACATTTCTTGTCGAAAGAAGAGATTTCCTTTCCAACAATGGAGAGACTGTGTTAACCTCTCGAGCTCTTGATGAGTGTATAGATAGGTTTATTGTAAATTATATCGCAGGCTCTGATCAAAATTTCGGCGAAAAACTAAGTAAACAGTTTCAAGGCGCTAGCCGAGAGGCTAAGATATTTTTTGCGCATGCGAGTTGGCTATATGTGCATAGTTCTATGGCTATGACAGGACAAGGCAAGAAAAGAGCAGTCATGATTAGTATAAATGACTTGCTGGATTATCAGCCAAGAGACGATATTTTTCTTGATAAGGGTGGTATCGCCGACCCTGGAACCGCTTATAATACGGCAAAACCAGCCAATCTAAGGTTCATAGTCCTATTGTTCAAATGGATACTGGGTAGCAATATCACGCCTAGCAAAGAATCAGTTACTAGGGCCATTACTGCAGCTTGTCTCTATGGTGTATATGGTCAAGAAAAGGACTTGATTGACGCTTTTGGTCACGATCAAGCCCAGCAGATTAAAAAAGACTACGAGCATATGACGCTAAGCAGGGGGGATCAACCTCGCCTGGGGATTTATAACTTCCTCCTCAATTTATGTGAACCTGACTATTATGAGCGAATTGTGTCTTTCAGAGACAAGGAGCTAATTGCCGAAAAGTTGTATCAGCCCGAATATGGAAGTAAGCAGGGATTGAATACTGACGATCAAATTTATATGATCAAGCAGCATCTAAAGGAAAAATATCCTGATATTGATCCTAAATATCTGCTCCATGATGAAAGAATCAAATCGTTGTGGCAATCAAAGAAACAATCTCCAGAGAACTATTGGGTGTTTCAGTGCAATCCCAGTTTCTACGACATTACAGGAGCGTTGAAAACAGGACGGCCAATCAAATGGAGAGTGGTCGCTCACAGAGACAGGATCAAGCGGGGGGATAAGGTCATACTGTGGGTCAGTGGACCTGAAGCCGGATGTTACGCGCTGGCAGATATAACCTCTGATGTTGAGTCAACAACAAGCGATTATTGGGAACAGGGGTTCAGGAAGGATCAAACCGATGAGCAACCGGAGCTTATGGTCGAAATCACTATCACGCATAACCTTGCTGATAGACCTATCCTCAAGCCCAAGATATCGGGGATAAAAGATCTTGAAGGCCTGAAAGCCGGTAATCAAGGCACGAACTTCAGTGCTACCGAAAGACAATACAAAGCACTTGAAAAACTAGCCCAAGAATCAACAACTGGCAAAGAGTCAAAACGCTACTGGATATATACTCCAGGCAACAATGGCGACAAGTGGGATGAGTTCTATAATCAGGGCATAATAGCTATTGGCTGGGACGAATTGGGAGATCTGAGCCAGTTTACGACCAAAGAAGAGGTCGAAGCCGAGTTAAGAAAAATAAGCGGACAAATCGAGATTAAGAAAACCAATGATGCCTTGGCCAACTGGCAGTTCAAACACGAGATCAACATAGGTGATATCATAATCGTCAAGAAAGGGCAAACCGTGCTACTTGGATATGGCGAAGTAAGTTCAGATTTCCAATATGATCCAGATAAGACTGAATATAAAAAGTACAGAGAAGTACAATGGCTTAAGAAGGGCGAATGGGAATTGAAGCCACCTCATACTCTTATTGCAAAGACACTAACTGACATCACAAACTATCCTACTGACCATCCTGATTATTCCTACTATCAGGATTTCGCCCTGGCTTTGATGAATGGCAAAGTTATTGATAATCCACCTGAACCACATCACGATCATCATACTGATCACCCGCTCAACCTCATCCTTTTTGGTCCTCCCGGTACCGGAAAGACTTATAACACGATCAACAAGGCTGTGGCCATCGCAGACAGCATATCAGAATATGAGCTGGAGAGAAAATACCGAACCAGAGACGAGCTGACTGCAAGATACCGGCAATTGGTAGAAGAGGGAAGGATCGTCTTCACTACTTTCCACCAGAGCATGAGCTATGAAGACTTCATCGAGGGGATCAAACCGGTTAACCGGAATGATGGCTCCCTATGTTACGAAGTTTTGCCCGGAATTTTCAAAACACTCTGTTTACAATCCTATCAGGTAGATTTCAGGGTTGTTGTCATGCGTCCCAAGGTCTCAATACCCAGAGACAGCGGTATTGCCACAATAAGTGATCAGGAATTCAGTGAGCTGTATGATACTTATCTTGAAACCCTGCCTGATGATAGCGAGACTAAGCGCTCCAGAGTTATTCTGTACACTGTAAGAGGAAATCCTTTTGATGTTTACAGAACTACGAACAGGTCGAGTATATTGGTTCGGGCGGGATCAAAGCGTACCCCGAGTCAGATATCAAAAAATGAACTGCTGCTGGTTTATAGAAAACGAAAGAGGCCCAATCTTATCTCTTATGAAGAAATTCTGATCGATGAAATACTGAAGCTGCGTGTAGCTGATCCAGAGCCCTCCCTCGATGACAGTTTTGACCAGGCTTACTCCCTACTGTGCACTGACCTGGAATCAATGACTGAGCCTGTGATGAAGGTCAAGACGCCCAATGGAACTGAATTTGGCATATCCCTGAATAGCAATGGCAATTTGACAGTGCATACAGCACCTGAGTTCCGACCAAGTGTAACTATCACTAGAGATAACATCTATTCCCATGCAATTGGGGAGAATGTTCCTCCATACGATAAAGGCTATTTCTTGGGTGTTCTCAGACTATTGCATGATAAATATGGCTTTACTGATAGCACTCCAAGTGTTGATCCTGGAGATATGACAGGTCAGGTAAATTTTGATAAGCTCTATGCAATGTTAATCGAAGAGATAAGTGGTGAATTGGCTATAAATGAGAGATATCTATTACACACTAAGCTGGATCGTCCCCGTGAAGTCATCAAGATAACACCCGATAATAACCTGATGGTCAGCAGCCCCGATGGTCGAACCTATGAAATTGACGTACCGGCATTACGTAAGCTATTTTTAACGGGCAGAGATCCTGATACTTCATCGAGCAAGGACATCGATGAGATTACCGGCAAGTGGCACAGTTCCGCATACCGGGCTATATGGAGCAAGATCGTCCAGATATCTGAAAGCCTGCAAACTAAACATTCAGATGATTGGGAAATAAACGGAGGAACGAGTAATACAGGAGGTATCGAAGAGAGCAAGGACGATCTAACACCACCATCAACAGTCCTTATCATAGATGAGATCAATCGTGGTAATGTATCCCAGATATTCGGAGAACTCATCACCCTGATTGAGCCGGATAAACGTGCCGGGATGAAGGAAGCCCTGGAAGTGACCTTGCCCTACAGCCAAGAGAAATTCTCTGTGCCTTCAAACCTTTACATCATTGGTACCATGAACACCGCAGACCGTAGCGTTGAAGCCCTGGATACAGCTCTCCGGCGCAGATTCAGCTTTTGTGAGATGACCCCGGATTACAGTCTGCTGGCTGGAACGTCAGTACAGGGTATCGACTTGGCTGACTTGTTGGCAACCATCAACCAAAGGATCGAGGGTTTGTTGGACAAGGACCACGCCATCGGGCACAGCTATTTCCTGCGGGTGGCAAATGGTGACAGCACTCTCCAGGACGTGTTTTTCGATGAGATAATCCCACTCCTGCAGGAGTATTTCTATGGCAATTTCGGCAGGATCGAGCTTGTACTGGGTAGGGGTTTCGTAAAGTCCAGCACGGTTACCCAGTCGATTTTTGCCAAGCCTTCTCCCGATAATGATGAGTTCAATAACCACATCCGCTATTTCCTGGTTCGCCGTGAAGAGATGGATGAGAACGCTTTCCAGAAAGCTCTGCGGGTACTGATGAACGAGAGCGATGAAGCCTAACAAGATCAGCGTGTTCGAATACAGCCGGCTTAAAACCGGCTGCGAATATAACGGAGTTGCCTTTACTCCGGCACTATTGGAGTCTTTGGAGCGTTTCCACACCTCCAGTAAGACCCGGTATTTCAACTTGATCCATAATGGAGTAGAATTCTGCGAATATGTTGGCGTTCTTCAGGTAGGCCGCATTCAGATTGAAGTGCTGCCGAAGCTCGACAAAAACAACGATGATGTCAATACTTGGAGAGATCGCCTAATCGGGATGCTCACCGAGGTTGGCATGTTTCGAGTATCTGCTCCCAGTACCGGGTTGCTTACCATAAGGTCTAACTCAATTCTTGAACTCTATTTTGATATCTTCATCACAGAGGTTGAGTATCTGGTTCGGACTGGTCTTGTTAAGCAATACCGAAGGCAAACGCTCAACCATACTGCCTTGAAGGGTTCACTAGACTTTCCCGGTCACCTGGCGAGAAATATTGTCCACAAGGAACGGTTCTACACTAAAACTAGCGTATACGATCATGACCACATCTGGCACACAATCCTCAGACAGGCAATCGATCTTATCAAGGTTCTTTCCCAGAACACCGATATTCACAATCGTATTGGTGCTCTCAATCTAAACTTCCCTGAGATAACTCCATTTCGAATATCAGAACAAACATTCAATAATCTCATCTATACTCGAAAGACGGAGTCCTATAGGGCTGCGATTGAGATTGCACGATTGCTTCTTCTTGGGTTTCATCCAGACTTAGCAGCAGGTAAAAATCATGTTTTAGCATTGATGTTCGACATGAATATGCTGTGGGAAAGCTTTATTTATCACAGCCTCAGAAAGCAGTTTCTCAAACATTCACTTCCCTACACTGTCCGAGCTCAAACAACAACTCCGTTTTGGAGAGCTAATAACTACTGGAATACTCTTCGCCCGGACATTCTTATCGAAAGCACAGAAGATGAGCGTAGATTTGTTCTGGATACTAAATGGAAAGACGTTTCTTGCGCAGGACCTTCATCCTCAGATTTACAGCAGCTTTTTGCCTATTCACAGTTTTTCCAATCATCAAAGAATGCACTTCTTTACCCAGGCAGAACCAATAACATCCGACAAGGAAGATACGCAATAACTACTAACTGGTCAGATAGAATACTGTGCAGCGTTATCAATCTTGGATTAGAATCTAAGATTAACAATTGGCAGGAAGCCATCTATATAGCCATCATTCATTGGATGCATGATACGGAGGTAGTGTGTTAATATCAGTAAAGGCTGCCAAGTTGTTGTTCCCGCCCTTGGGGTAATTCTTCAAGTAAGCCCATAAGCCCAAATTGCATTTGCAGTTATCCTGTCACAATATGCAATTTTCGGTGATCAAAATTGCAGAATTCCTGTCACCCCCCCCCAAAGGGGTCTTGTTAAGGATGTCCTATGATGCATAAGGATGCGACAGTTTGCAGATTTCGCTGCACAATTTGCAGATTTCGTTGTCACGTTGCATCCAGCATGCTAAAAATACAGATGGTGCGCCAGAACAATATGCAGTTGTTTGTGACAATTTGCTGTTTTAGAGCCCCATTACACTGCCAAAGCATCTCTTGCAAATCATATATC
>JALNYD010000184.1 GCA_023230025.1 Candidatus Cloacimonadota bacterium
ATCGCAAATCCCGGCTACAACTCTGATCAAACCTGCTTTAATAATCGCTTTGGTGCATGGTGGTGTTTTCCCAAAGTGACAACAGGGTTCCAAAGTTACATAGATTGTTGCGCCCTGGCATGATTTACCTGCCTTATTAATGGCATCAACTTCGGCATGATCAGATCCATAAGCACGCGTCCTGCCTGAAGCGATCAATTTGTCATCTTTGACAATGGCTGCCCCCACAAAGGGATTTGGACTGCACAATCCCCGCGATTTTTCTGCCTCACGGATCGCGATGTCCATCCAATGCTCATCCGTATAGCTCAAGATTCTTCCTCGCCAAATCATAGTCGGGTTTTTGCTTCAGTATATCACGCCAGATGCCAAGAGCCTGTTCTTTTTCTCCCGAGGCCAAAGTTGCGATGGCTAGATTGTTCGCTGCGTCGAAATTATCAGGCTGAAGCTTCACCATCGATGCAAACCAGAGTTGAGCTTCAGAATAGTTTTTCTCATTAAGATAGATTATCCCCAGATGCATATATGGTGGAGCGAAACCATTATCCAGAGCGATTGAATTGAACAAATCAAGCTTGGCTTTATCCACTTGCTTGACCAGCAGCCAGTATAGAGCGCGGTAGTAAAACAAATCTGCGCTATCCACATAGCTTCGCATAGCTTCAGCAATCTCAAAATAAGCTTTCTGATCCTCGGAATTGGCCAGGTAGGTGGCAATCTTTTGATATACTTCATTTTGCTTGAAATAGTGACTGGGATTGCCATTGATATTTTGCCGGACATACCACTTGCCCTCTTCAAGACGCAAGATCAGACACCACTCATGCTTATAGTTGAGCTCCACGAATACAATGCACTGGCTGCCATCTTCACTTGTGCCCGTGTGGATATTACTGAAGTGTTTCACCTTTTTCAAAAAGGGAATCGCCGAGATCAGGTCCGGATAGCGCTGTTCCAGATCTGCCAGCGTAGATTGGTTCAGAGTCAGCTTTCTGAGTTCCTGATACTCCAGAGCAATGATATGCCTCAGATATTCTGCGGCAACCTGCTCCGGATTTGCTGCAACCTGGCCGGGTTCAAGCTCAATACCCAGTTTATGAACCAGGTAGTCAAAGGGAAAGTAATCCGGATACTTATAGCCCGAAAGCCATTTCAGCATCTGATCTTTGTATTCACGCGCATAATCCAGAGGACTCATCAGGTTGAACTCATCCTGAACCTTGCCTACCCAGAGATCTATATAGTTCCGGAGTGCATGCTGCATCTCAACATAAGTATCTGCCTTGAAAGAAGGCAGAGGGTTTTCGGATTGCTTTTTCCCGGAGTAAACGCAAGATTCCGGGCATTTCATATCCACTCTTAGTTCATTGCAACACTTCCAGCACAAGCCCTTGTTCAGTCTCGGGCACAATCTGAGTGCGCGCTCAACCCGGCATTTCTTGCATCTGTCCTTGCCTGCTAAAGAGAACATGGCGGCTCCGGCAGAGGGGGGGATAGGCGTTTGAACTGGCTACGGGCAATCAGTCTGTACACTGTTTTTAGTTTGGATTCCTCAAAACTGGATGTATCCTGCATATTGTGAATGGCATATAGGATTTGATCCAAATCCGCATAACTGATACCCATTTCATCTTCATCGCTCTGATCCTCCCAAAGGTCAGCAGTGGGAACTTTGTTGATGATTACCGGGGGAATATTTAACTGTCTTGCCATTTCCCAAACCTCAGTTTTATATAGTTGACCGATCGGCTCCAGAGCGCAGGCAGAATCTCCATATTGGGTGAAATAGCCTGTCATCAATTCGCTTTGATTACTGGTGCCAACCACCAAGGCTCGTAGCTTCGCAGATAGATCAAACAACACGCACATTCTGGTTCGTGCCATCCAGTTTCCCCGTCGTAGCGAATCCGCCATTGGTTCCCGGGATTCAAAGTAGGCGTCCACCATGGGACTGATATCTACAATCTGATGTTCAATCTGCAAGCTATCGCAGAGCAACAATCCATCCTTTAAACTTTGGGGATTACTGCTTTGGTAGGGCATCAGGACGCCCAGCACATTCTGTTTGCCGATAGCTTTTACTGCCAGGGTTGCGGATAAAGCGCTATCGATGCCTCCAGAGATGCCAATGATGTATTTGCTGAATCCACTGGCTTTCAGGTAACTGGCCATGAAAGAGCAAATCCGCTGTATTTCCTTTGTATAGTCAATTCTACGCATATGTGGTCTCCTTGCATATCATGTATCCAAGACTTCAGACTGCCTGCTTAAGTCAAGTAAAATCCCAGAATAGGCTGTCATTCAGGAGGGTTCCGATCCTCTGCACAAGGGAAGTTATTATATGTATATCTACGATAGTTCCCCAAAGCGCAGCACTGTCCACAGATAATCACTCCTTCCTCCCAGTATTAACATGGATCATGGGGAGTCAAATCCCCAGATTGCAGGTTTTGTTTGACGCTATGCTCGCACAAGTGAAAATATATCATTAGCAATTCCACTCGGTTTCACCAGGGCATAGCCTGACGCAGAAATGATTAGGATCAATCCCAGGAATTATCTACCGCTTACTTTGAATTGATTTTTGAAGCCCCAATCTGGTCAGGAATCCAATCTGGCATGATTAACAATGCATTATGGGGCGTATTTGTGTCTCCGTGAGGAGCTTTACTGAACAAGGGAAATCGTTGCCGGATTTCCTTGACATAAAAGTGAAGTTTTTTATTGTGGCAAAAAACAAAAAAAATGTGGAGGAATCCAAATGACCTTTAATGAATTCATGGCCAAGGTCGCAGCGAAGAATCCTGGTGAACCAGAATTTCTTCAAGCAGTCAAAGAAGTTGTAGAAACCATCTGGGAAGCTTATGAAAGCAACCCTCGTTTCGTGAAAAACAACGTTCTGGAACGTATCGTAGAGCCCGAACGCACCATCATTTTCCGTGTTCCCTGGATGGACGACAAAGGTGAAGTTCATGTAAACCGTGGTTATCGCGTGCAGTTCAATAGCGCTATTGGCCCATACAAAGGCGGCTTGCGCTTCCATCCCAGCGTAAATCTCTCCATTTTGAAGTTCCTGGGTTTTGAACAGATATTCAAAAACAGCCTTACTACTCTGCCTATGGGTGGTGGTAAAGGTGGAAGTGATTTTGACGCAAAGGGTCGTTCCGACGCTGAAATCATGAGATTCTGCCAGTCTTTCATGGCTGAGCTTTATCGTCACATCGGTCCCGATACGGATGTCCCTGCCGGTGATATCGGAGTTGGTGGTCGCGAAATCGGTTACCTGTTTGGTATGTACAAGAAATTGCACAATGAGTTCACTGGTGTTCTCACCGGTAAAGGCAGAACCTGGGGTGGCAGCTTGGTACGTCCGGAAGCCACCGGTTTTGGCGTTGTTTATTTCACCGAAGAAATGCTCAAAACAAAGGGTCAAAACTTTGCTGGCAAGAAAGTAGCTCTCTCCGGTTTCGGTAACGTAGCCTGGGGCGCCGCCCAGAAAGTCACTGAGCTTGGTGGAAAAGTGGTTACCATTTCTGGTCCTGACGGCTATATCTATGATGAAGCCGGTCTAAACGCTGAAAAGATCGAATATATGCTGGAACTGCGCGCTTCAAATAATGATCGCGTAAGTGACTATGCTGATAAGTTCCCCGGCGCAAAGTTCTTTGCTGGAAAGCGTCCCTGGGAAGTAAAAGTGGATGTAGCCATTCCTTGCGCAACTCAAAATGAACTGCACGTGGAAGATGCTAAAGCCCTTATCGCTAATGGCTGCACTTGCGTCTGTGAAGCCGCAAATATGCCTTGTACTCCAGAAGCCGTGGAAGTATTCATGAACGCCAAGATCCTCTTTGCTCCTGGCAAAGCTGCTAACGCTGGCGGTGTGGCAACTTCCGGTCTGGAGATGACTCAAAACTCCATGCGTTTGAACTGGGCTCGTGATGAAGTGGACGAGAAGCTTCACAGCATCATGCGTAACATCCACGAAGCCTGCCGTGAAAACGGAACTCAGGCTGATGGCTGGGTGAATTACGTTAAGGGTGCCAACATTGCTGGATTCCTTAAGGTCGCCAATGCCATGTGTGACCAGGGTTTGGTGTAAGACTCGCATCTATCAACAATCAATTAAGGCAGGATTTCGATCCTGCCTTTGTAATTTAATCAGTACAATGTGATAATAAAGCTTGACAGTTTAGCAGGATTGGATAGGCTTATTAAACTGTTCATAGACTAACAAGGAGACATAATGAAAAGATTCCTGATGACATGGCTGATTCTGATGATCGGTCTTTCGGCTTTTGCCCAAAGAAAGGCTTTAGTGATCGGCAATGCCTCTTTCGAAAAAAACTCTATGCCCAGCAGCATCAATGATGCCCAGTTGGCAACAGACGCTTTGAAAGCCCTTGATTTCACTGTTGTGCAGAAGACCAATCTGGACTACAATCAGTTTAACGAAGCTTTGGATCAGTTCAAAAAGACTTTAAGCACTGGTGATGTCGCCGTGTTTTACTACAGCGGATTCGCGAAACAGGAATGTGGCAAGAACTATCTGATGCCTAACAGCTCTGCAATGAAGAAGAGTTCAGAGTTGATCAGTGTTGATGTAGTGCTGGAAGCCATCAGCAGGGCAACAGAATCCTTTCTGTTTCTGGAAACCAGACAAATCCCGGAATCATTCCTCAAGAATCCCTGTGGCAAGAACAAGGGCTTGGCCGCAATCCAGAAACTTGCTGCAAACCAGGGCTTTGCAATGGCCTCTGGCACGGGTGAGGAACTGAGGGCAAGAGATAGCAAATATAGCATCTTTACCCATGCTCTGTTCAAAAACATGACAGAAGAGATGCAGGATTTTGGTGATCTGATGCAAAACACGGTTCGCGATGTGAAAGCTGCCAGCAAAAACAATCAGACTCCTTATTGGAAGAGCAATCTCAAGGCACCTTTCAGTTTCTACCATCCCGAACAACCGCTAAAATTCCGTTTCAGGCTTCCCTCCTACAACAGCCTGGAAGGTGGCGGAAGCTATAATTTCTAGGAATATAACCAAATCCTGTTTCAATCCCCGCTATGCGGGGTTTTTTTGTTGGTAACATGGCTCCGGAAAGCCCTCGTAATGTAGAAGTGGCATCCTGCTGTTTTGAGTAATCAAACCAAAGGGCACCACCAAAATCCCGAATTGACGACACATGAGTCCCAGCGGAAGGTTCGAGGTACTGGGATTTCCTATTGAAACGCCGGTCCTTTTTGGTCAGCAGGCTGCCTCGTTATACAGTGTTTTTATGGAGACAAGCCAAGGATTGATCGCTAATCTCAAGTTTAGAAATGCATATTCTTAAAACCAGTTATTGTGTACTCATCCCCATTATTTGTCGTTACGATGCCGTTACAATGTGGTCACAAAAGTAACGACAAGGTGACCGCATCGTGACGATAACCAAGGTGGAAGAGTCATGCATTAAGCCTACCATAATGGCTTGTAACAGGTATCTTGAGAGGATTGCGCAACACACTGATACATATAGCGTAAGCGCCGTATTAGTCACTTTTTTCTTGACAGATTATCCCCTGATAATCACTGTCTTCAGGTTAACAGAATTGAAAAATAGGATGAATATGAAGAAATTCAGAAAGAAGATAATCGTCACGGTATTGGCCTTGCAGGTGCTGTTAATCGCGCCCGTAATCGCTGAATCTGTGACCGGAATAGGAAGCGAAGAAATCAGTTTGGAGCAGAATGCTCTTGTCTTG
>JALNYD010000185.1 GCA_023230025.1 Candidatus Cloacimonadota bacterium
TGGTGATGGCTATAACTGGGAATTGCTCTCTAATACTGCTGAAACTGATTTCGCTTTTTCTGGTAATTCATGTATCATCTCCCATTCTTATGTTAATGATAGCAAGTCAATTGCCCCTGTCAAGGATGCCTGGATTCCCCCGCTTGTGCAGGGTGGAAGTGAAAGCAAAGCTCTTCCGATATTCCAGAATAGCAAGCAAGCTCTATCTCAGGATTTCCAGACTCCGAAGAGCTCTGCAGATCAACCCAAAGGAGTACTCTCTCCGGACAACTGGCTGATATCTCCCCGCCTGCAGATTGAGGAAGACTATTCACTTACCTGGATGGTTTCAGCTCAGGATCCAGACTGGTTGGCTGAAAACTACTCCGTTCTGATCTCTAATACTACGCCCGATGTGGATCAATTTACCCAGCTTCATTCTGAAACGATCAACCAGAGTGGCTGGCTGCAGCGTAGTCTCAGCCTGGCAGATTATGCCGAGGATACGATCTACATTGCCTTCCGCCATCACAACTGCACTGATCAATTTTTCATCAAACTTGATGATATCAAGATCAAGAAACCCAATACGGAAATACAGGGTGCAATTGTGGAAAGCAATGCGGTCAGCATAAGCCTGGATCCAATTACCGACACCATCAACAACAATCCGCTCAGTGTCAGTTATAATGGCAGCGGGCTTAGTGATGCTACTGTGATAACCTCCTTTGTGGCTTACAATCAAAGCGGACTTGGATTTGGGAATAGCGGCTTGCACATGAACGTACATGGGGCCACCTGGGGCGGCAGCAGATTCGAGATTGTTCACAATCTGGGTTTTGTCCCTCCACAGGCTTTTTGGAGGATACGTCCTGGTTCATGGAATACCATCAACCCGGTCAGTCCCGAAGTATTGATCTGGACGGAAACCACTCTGGCATTTACAGTTCCAGCAAGCAAAGCCAATGGCGATATAGACATTGTGTTTCCACAAACTCAGGATGATACTCTCCCGGTGGAAATGTCCTATTTTGGCGCGGTCGTAAGCGCTCAGAACTATATCAATATCACCTGGGTAACCCAAAGCGAGACCAATGTCAGCGGATTCCAGATCTACCGCGCTCAAACTGACGATATGTCCAATGCTGTGACCGTGGGACCCTTTATTGCTGCAACCAATACCTCCCAATTACAAAACTATCAGTTTATCGATAAAGATCTGAATGGAAGCGGGACATATTATTACTGGCTGGAAAGCATCGATATGGACGGCACATCAATGGTGAACGGGCCAATTCAGGTTTATTATGTTGTGGATGGAGTGAATAATCCTGCAATTCCCATCATTGCCGGAATATCCAGCATCTATCCCAATCCCTTTAATCCCAGTACCACCATCAAAGTGGGTATCACCAATGATGCCGAAGCGAAGCTGAAGATCTATAACGCCAGGGGGCAATTGGTGCGTACTCTGCTGCAAAAGACCGTCTCCAAGGGCTATCACAATCTGCTTTGGGATGGACGGAACGAAACTGGACAAAACTGTGGCAGTGGCATCTATTTTGCCGTTTTACAAAGCGGAAAGGAAAGCTTTAGCCGCAAGCTGGTGTTAGCGAAATAGGCTGCTTTGCAACGAAATAGGCGACTTTGTCGCGTTAATTGAGAGTGCATACGCGCTGATAGTGGATACGCCATCCTGGCGTATAAGTGTGTAAACGGCGTCTCGCCGTTTGATATTACTCAGACTTCAAGATGAAGTCTTTACTATCACACGTCAGGATGACGTGTCTACAAATGACGTGTCTACAAATGACGTGTCTACACTGTTCACGCCATTCATTATCGTCACGATGCCGTCACCTTGCGGTCACAAAAGTAACCGCAAAGTGACGGCATCGTGACGATAAATAATATAGGATTCGATACGTCTCGTATCGAGCTGTCAACTGAAATCACTTGACGAAATCAGGGCTTGGGATTTTAGCTGGTTTGATGAAATCGCGTGTATTTATTGCATCAAAGGTAGTTGCAAAGTATAATCTGGGATGGTGAAGATGAAAGCCGATAACACTATGGGAAATGCCCTCAAGAATGGGCGATATCTCTTGATAGATTATAGCATTTGGTTATATATAGCGGCATGCGTTGCATGGCTGATGCTGCGGGTTGCGCAGATTCACGTACCTGTGTTTGGGATAGTGATATTCCCGGTTATTCCTGCGATCCTGACAGTTGTATTCAAGGCATCTCTTGCGGCCAGGATCTTTGGTGAATCCGAACTCCGATCCTTTTGGAAATACACTACAGGTCTGGCGATCATCCTCTCGGTAATCATGGCCTGGGTCATTGTGGAAGTGCGTCCCCTGGCATTCTTTACCCAGGTGCAAAACACGGCGTCCATCCTGAGCGGAATCTTTAATCCCAATCCCGAAGAATTGGTGCCCATGCTGGCGGCATTGGTGGAAACCATCTACCTGGCTTTATTGGCAACGGTTTTGGCGATTCCCTTCTCCTTTGTGCTCTCCTTTTTTGCCGCTAAAAACCTGATGTATGGATCAATCCCGGGGCGCATCGTGTATATCCTTATCCGCACTATTTCAACGATATTCCGCAGCATTGAAGCAATCGTATGGGCGATCATCTTTTGCGTGTGGGTGGGGATTGGGCCTTTTGCCGGAATGCTGGCGCTGTGGATTCATTCCATCGCCTCTCTGGTGAAGCTTTACAGCGAGCAGATCGAAAATATCGATCCCGGTCCGGTGGAAGCGATCAAGGCCACAGGTGCTTCAACCCTGCATGTATGGCGATATGCGGTTGCGCCTCAGATTCTTGCGCCTTATCTGGCTTTTACGATCTATCGTTGGGATATCAACGTGCGCATGGCGACCATTGTGGGTTTTGTGGGTGGTGGCGGCATCGGTCTGGCACTCTATCAGCAGCAGGCTATGCTGGCCTGGCGCAATGTGGGACTCATTATGTGGCTGATCGCTCTGGTAGTATGGGTGATGGATATGTTTAGCGGATACATCCGTGAGAAACTAGTTTCAAACTAAAGGAAAGAACAATGCAATACAATCCGGTTGAACTGATTATCAAGAAACGTGACGGCATGGTTTTGACAGAATCTGAGATCAGCTTTTTCATTGCAGCCTATCTGAAGGATCAGATTCCAGAATATCAGATGGCGGCATTTCTGATGTGCTTCTATTTTCAGGGAGCTTTACCCGAAGAGATTAGCGCTTTGACCAAAAGCTATATCGAGAGCGGGGAAAGACTGCACTTTGACCAGGGCTTGCTGGTGGCAGATAAGCATTCCACTGGCGGCGTGGGAGACAAGATATCGCTGATGCTGGCGCCGATTGCGGCTGCTTTGGGTCTGTATGTGCCGATGATCTCCGGGCGGGGATTGGGGCATACCGGTGGCACTCTGGATAAGCTGGAAGCCATCCCCGGTTTCAACACCCAATACAGTATGGAAGATTTCAAAGCGCTGGTGTTAAAACATGGTTATGCCCTGGTGGGGCAATCCGCAGCCATGGTGCCTGCCGATAAGCGCATCTATGCCCTCAGGGATGTTACGGCAACGGTGGAATCCCCCGCTTTGATTACTGCCAGCATTATGAGCAAGAAAATTGCCGAGGGCGCAAAATATCTGGTGATTGATCTCAAGATCGGAAGCGGAGCTTTCATGCCCAATCTGCGCCGGGCAAAGGAACTGGCTGGACATCTGATCGCCACGGGCGAGAGCTTTGGGCAAAAGGTGAAGGTGGTGTTCTCAAACATGAATTCACCTCTGGGACATGCTGTGGGCAACGCTTTGGAGAGCATTGAAGCCATCGAATATCTAAAAGGGAACTATCTAAAAGATACTTACGAAATCACCACCGCACTGGTGGCGCAGATGCTGATCATGGCAGGGAAAGCCAGGGATTTCGCCAGTGCCGAAGCGATGATCAGAAGAGTTGTGGAGGATGGCTCTGCCCTGGCAAAGTTTGCCGAGATCATTTCAGCTCAAAAGGGAAATCCCCATGTCATTGAGGATTACAGCCTCTTTGATCAGGCCAGATATCAGCTTCCAATTCTGGCAACCAGCACCGGCTATGTGCATGAAATTGATTCCCGGGCAATTGGATATGCATTGGTGAGAGTAAAAGCCGGAAGGATGCAGACTTCAGATGCTCTGGATTATAGTGCCGGAGCGATGTTGTATCCCAAAATTGGCGATCAAATCAAAGCTGGTGACCAGATTGGGATCCTGCACTGCAATGACCAGGCTCAGGGTGAAACTGTAGTAAACATGATCCGCGATGCCTATCAGATCGCTGAAAGCCCCAAGGAACACGAAAAGCTGATCTATGAGATAATCTGACGTGAGGTTTTGAAGTTTTCGGGTTTTCAAGTTCCGGCAGCTCTGCGCTTTACTCTCTTGCTCTCCAGCCCTCCGATTAGATAACAAGAATCCGCGGGAATCAGTAGCTCAGTCCTCTGCCAGGCTTGGTTTCTGCACCCTTCCCATAAAGAGGATTTCATTGCTGGCGTTGTGGATAATCATACACAAGAATGGTTTATCAACCCGGAATACAATGGGTTCCTGAGGTCGAACCGGGTGGGCGGAAGTGACGGCAAAGCCGATCTGAGTTGCAGCGGCTGCCTCAGTGCCGGATTCCACCACTTCCAGAAAGGCTTTGTGGACGATATTCGTGATGTATAGGTTCTCATTAGGGCTCAAGGAGAGAATGCCGGAGAAATCCGCTCTATCGGAGTCAAAAGCATCCTTGATTCCCATAGACATAAAAGTGTCGGGCAGCTTTGCCAGGGTCTGTTCCAGGCGGAACTTGGGGAGCGTCACCTGCACCTTGCTAAACTTATCCAGTTTGTTCATCCAGTTCAGCCAGGTTTCTTCATCAAGCTTGGCGCTTACGGCATCTATATCATCCGGAAGCATGATCACCATGCTGAGATCGTAATCTTCATACGGCAATTGCAGCAATTCCCCCTCGGGCACCCTGGCATAGTAGAAATTATCTGTTTGATGCATCAGGGGATGCATGATGTATCGGTCTTCATCGCGCTTGGAGCTGGTATAGAACTTATCTTCCCCGGTGGCTTCTTCATTAAATGGAGATGCCCATTCGGATTTGAAATAGATACTGTTTACCAGCACCAAGCCATCGTTGCTTTGTGCTATCTGCTGTTCACTTACGATGTTCTTGATCCGGCGGTTAGTGCGCTCTTCCACCCAGTTATTGATGTAATTAGCCGTTTCTTTAGCTTTGTTAAAATCCAGATACTTGAGTTCGCTGAGGAAGGAATCTTGCAAAATCTGAGAGAACTCCGGCACACTGCGGGTTTTGTTCCTATTTGAACTGAACATGGCATTAGCGACGTGCAATTGTGCTTTCTTGCGGCCTTGAACCTCGTCCAGTTGGTTGCGGGAAGCTTGGAAGAGCAGGTGTTGCTGTTGTGGATTGTATCGATATCCCATCACCTGCCCTATTTCTTTTGCGGTGTTACCTCTTGAACCGGTGTAGGCCATGCCCATTGCGGTAGTGATACTATATGGGGAGAGAAACATGTTTTGATCTTTTCGGTCTATTTCTTGCCAAAGCTTGAAGGCAAAGCTGTTGTTCATTTCTGCCAGTTCGCTTGATGTAAACTCATGATCCAGTGGCACGCTTTGATAATCCACGGTTGAAGCTTCTTTCCGGTTTGCGCAACAAGCGCTAAAAAGCAGCAGAATGATCAGG
>JALNYD010000016.1 GCA_023230025.1 Candidatus Cloacimonadota bacterium
GATCTCTTGACCTTGGGTTATAACTGGAGTCAGACCATGGATCTGAGCGCGTCCTGGACCGCTGAGAACAACCTGGAAATGGCTGCTGGTCCTGTGAATGCGATCTACACCGTAAACATCGAAGGTCCTGGGATTGTCTTCACCGGCTTTGAAGATGGCTGGTGGATTAATCCTACCCAGACTGCTGATCTTGGATTCACTGTTTACTCACCTGCCAATGGTGGTATGCAGGAATACGTAACCGTAATGCTCGAAGAGCTCATCAATGATCCAGTGAATGGTAACTACAACAACCTCATCCAACAGATGCAACTGCCTGTACCAGACCCGACAGCTGCTGAAAATACCTTCACGGTTAACTTCGGTTACTCAGTTGCTCCGAATGCTCACGCAGTAAGAATGACTGTGATAGCTGAAGATAGCTACAATGTCCAAGCTGTCTCTCAGCAAACCTACGGAATCGATTACCTGGCTCCGATTGTTTGGGCAGTATCCCCTGTGGGAGCTCCTATCAATCCGGATAGCTTCCCTGTAACCTATGAATCCGCTGTAATTCCTTACGGTACCCCTGTAACGATCGCAGTTGGCTTCCAGGATATGCAAGGTTTCGCAACTCAGGAAACCGGCGAATGGGTATATGTACCTGCTGATGATACCTGGCACCATGAATATCTGGTATATTACACCGGCGCCAGCGGACTCAACACTGAAGACGTTGTAGTGACTCTTGATGGTGTTGTACAGAATGGTACAGTAAGTGGTGGAGCCTTCACGGCTACTCCTGCTGATCTCGAACCAGGCCTCCACACGGTGGTGGCAACAGTTGCTGACAATGCCGGTAACGTAGGTTCCATGTCATACACCTTCACAGTAACCGGTGGAACCCCATACATTGGCTTTGCCGGCGCAAACAACGACGAAGACAATTACTGGTTGAATACTACTCAGAACAACCAATTGCACTTCACCGTGGGTGTGAATGGCACATCTGAGATCGAAACAGTAACCGCAAACGTATATGTTGAGCCTGGTAACTACATTATCCAAGGACCCATCACCTTCAACCCGGAAGATACTGCACACACAGTCAACCTTCTGGGTGGTGTAGTTCCTGTTGGACAGTATGCAGTAAGGCTTGAAGTAACCGCAACCGTCGCCTTCGGCGCCAGCGCAACTTCGAACCAGACCTACGGCATTGACAATGACGCACCGCAAATCACCCTTACCAGCCCGGCTGAGAACTCCGTCTTCATGCCGAGAGCTTTGGTGAATATTCTGGCTCAGATCACTGACCAGCTTGCCACCAAGGGTGCAGTACTTGGTCAATCCCGCGCTACCCGCATGGCTAAAGCCGGTTCCGGTATTGCTTCAGTAACCTTGAAAGTGTACGCTCCCAACGATTCCGAGCCTGTTATTGATGAATCCTATGGAAACATCCAAGTGATAGCTGAAAGCATTTCCGGCGATCAAACCTCTGAGCTTGGAACCTACACCATCGTATTGATCGCTACAGACGGAGCCAACAACCAAAGCATGGTAACCAGAACCTTCATGGTTGCTCCTCAGAATGGTCCAACCGTAAGCTTCATAGTTGATAATGATGGCTGGCTGTATTCCAATGCCAACAACAACCTCAAGTTCACAGTTAATGGCACAGACAATATGACCGTTAGTGCGAAAGTATATACTAATCCTTCCGAAGCCTTGCTGATGGGTCCGCTCACAGTAAGCCAGAATACCGAAGGACAGTATGTAGTACCAGTGAACGGAAACATGATTCCTGCTGATCAGACTTCCATCAGATTGGAAGTAACTGTGAATGACCTCTATGGTAATGAAACAGTAGCAAACTACTATTATAACGTCGATAAGATGGCTCCTGTAGTCACCATCCTCAATCCTGCCGAAGGTGCTGAGATCACTCGCGTGAATGAAAGTACCATAGTCAAGATTGATGCTCAATTTGCTGACCTCATGCCCGGTGTGAAAACACAAACCGGTTCTGGCATTGCTTCCAGCAACCTGGTTGTGATCGGACCTGATGGTACGCAGATTGCTGATGTTGATACAGGTGTGGATGTTACCGAAACTTCACACACACTTACAAACCTTGCTATCGGTGCTTATGTCGCTCGCGTAACTGTGATCGACAAAGCCGGAAACCAGGCTATGGCAAGTGTGAACTTTACAGTGATCGATGTTCCTGCAGCTCTCGAGATTACGAATGCTCACGCATATCCGAACCCCGCAGATGCTGATACTGGAGCCAGATTCAGTGTAAGTGTGAACAATGGTTCAACTGTTAGCGTAAGGATTTACGACTTCGCCGGTCGCGAAGTACGTAGCATGAACTACGCTGCCAAGACCAACGGTAAATCCACAATTGAGATCGTCTTCGATGGTCGTAACAATGATGGCGTAAAACTGGCACGTGGTACCTACTTTGCCCGTGTCATTGCCAACGACGGCATGAAGACAGTTGAAAAGGTAGTCAAGTTAGCTATCAGGAAATAAAGGTGAGAGGGGAGGGGTAACCCCCCTCCCTTCCATCCTTGAAAGGAAGGAAAAAATGAAGAACATAAAAAGCATATTGATCGCCCTGATACTGATGGCCTCGCTATCTTCTGTCTTTGCTGAGGATAATTCGGCAGCGGTATTTACCCGCCTTGGCATCGATGCCCGTTCAATCGGTATGGGTGGTACTGGTGGAGCCTTTCTGGATAACGTCTCCAGTGCTTACCTCAACCCCGCTGTTCTGGCAGATGTGAAGAGAATCGAATTAACCACCTCTACAAGACAGGGAATGGGATTAGATCGAGCCCAAAACGCAGTAGCCCTGGGATTCAGAATCCCTACCGGCTATGTAGCTGCTTTCTGGAACAATGGTTCAGTAGCTGATCTTGAAGAGTACGACAACAATGGAACATTGCTGGGTACCTTCGACAACGCTGATCATGTTCTGGGCCTCAGTTATGCCGCCAAGATTGGCAAATTCAACATGGGTTTAACTCCCAAGATGTATATCTCTGATGTGCATGAAGACACCAAAACCGGATATAGTCTGGATATGGGACTGATGTACCACGTAAACCGTTATTTCAACATGGGCTTCCACGTACGTGATCTCGTGTCTGATTATGACGGTGACGGCACAAAGGTTCCTCGCGAACTGGTACCCTCCATTGCCGCTTTCCCGATTCCTGGCCTGGTTCTTGCCGCTGATCTTTCTGGAGAAGACGATTTCGCCAGCTCCAGATTGAAACTCGGTGTGGAATACTGGCTGGGCATGAGAGACGACACTGAGATCGGCTCCTCGCTTTCTGGAATCCGGATCAGGGAAAATGCTACATGGACCGACATCCTGTCCAAAACTCAGGCTGGTATCCGCGCCGGCGTTAACGATGGCGCGTTCTCTGCTGGTTTTGGCCTGCGGTTCAAGATGCTGGAAATGAACTACGCATATCAAATGGCCAACAATGAGCTGTTACTAAATGACACTCATCTGTATTCACTGCTGCTGCGCTTCTAAGCCAGAAGCAGATGGTATGCGATAAAATTCAGTGGCTTAGCTCCTCCGGCCTGAAAGCCGGGGGAGCATAGGCCAAACTAGGAGACACAATGAAGAAACTTACTATCTGGTTGATAATCCTCCTGGCCTGCCAGCTTGCATTTGCCCAATCCGATAGTCGCAATTTCATCAGCGCTCAGCAACATTATGAGCTGGGCAACTATATTGCGGCCAAACAAACCCTCTCGATTCTGGATACTGAAGAGAGCAGAACCATGGATTATGCCCTCCTGCGCGGTAAAGTTCACCTCGCTTTGGGCGAATTCAAGGATGCTCACTATTGGCTTTCGGAGTATGGGAAATATTCTTTGGGCACTGAAGATCTGGTACGCAGCGACCTTCTGGAGCTGATTCATGAAGCAAGTCTGTATCAGGAGCAATCTCCCATAGCTGTATCTTTAGGAAAATTACGGGGTCCGGTAAACACATCCGATTCTGAATATGCCCCCGTACTTGCTCCTGATGGTAAAACTATGTATTTCAGCTCTTTGCGGCGTAGTTTGAACGGCAAGGAAAACATCTTTGTATCCTCTCACCAAAACATGGTGTGGGATAATCCAATCGAAGTAGATGAACTCTGCACAGATTTCAACGAGTCTCTGGCCTCACTGTCCGCTGATGGTAAAACCGCCTATATCTTTGGTTATTATCACAAATCAAACACCAATGGCGACATTTATCATAGCATTCAAACCAATAACGGACTTTGGTCAAAGCCTTCGCTGATCAGCGAAGTATCCAGTAAATACTATGACCTGCAACCCTACGTTTACAATGACGAAGTGATGGTGCTCACCAGCAACAGACACGGTGATCATGGCAATTACGACCTCTTCGTTTCTCAGAGACGCGGAGGAGAATGGTCAGAACCGGTCAATATGGGTGCAACCATCAATACCAGTTATGACGAACAATCAGCTTTCATCAGCCCCTGCGGACGCTATATGTATTTTGCCTCAAAGGGACATCCCGGTTATGGTGGCAATGATATCTTTGTGGCTACCCGCCTGGGAGATTCATGGACAGAATGGTCAACCCCCAAAAACATGGGTCCCATCATCAACTCCGTGAAAGATGATCGTTACTACACAATTTCCCCCGATGGTCAATTGGCCTATCTCTCCTCCTCCCGTATGGGTGGATCGGGGATGGAAGACATCTATTATGTGGATCTTGGACTTCTTCAGAAATTGAAGGACAAGATCGCATCAATTTCCGGGAAAACCGATTCAATTGACTTCGACCACTACAATATCTCCGGTACCGTTACCGACGTCAATGGCCGACCCATTCAAACCGAAGTGGTGTGGATCTACAACATCGATGGCGATACCTTTATGCGCATCATCCCTACCGATGGCATGGGTACCTTTAACTTCACGCTTCCGGCTGAAGCTACTGATCTTAGCTATGAGGTGAACCATCCCGGATACCGCAAAACCACTGCATCAGTGAATCTACCTCCGAACACTCCTGACGTCAATGTCAAAATCGTGTGTCTTGATGATTCCGGACACCCGGATGCCAAGAATCTGACCATCAATGGTAAGGTGCTGGATGAAAACAACAATCCCGTACCATGCACCCTGCGCTGGTCATACGTCTGGAATGGTGAACTCAATGAAGTTCTGGTTCAATCCGATGATAAGGGTAATTTCAAACTGAACGTTCCGAACGTGGAAAGATTGAAATACAACATCAATGAACCAAACTATGGCCCTCGTGAAGAAATCATCACTATCCCCGAAGGAATCAACAGCTATGACACAATCATCCGTCTGGTTTCCTTGGGTAACGACATCCTCGTTTTTGGTAAGGTGATGGACAATAATGGCAGACCGCTTACCGCCAATCTCTTCTGGACTTATCTGAAAGATGATGAATTGGTTGAATACAGAGTGGCCTCCAATGCAGAAGGTGATTACCGCGTAATCCTGCCTCGTCAGCAGAGCTTTGACTATCGTGTAGCCAAAACGAACTATATGCAGCTTTCCGGAGTGCTTGAGGTTCCTGAAGGCCAACATGATATTGCCAAAGATTTCCGCCTTGTACGCTTGGAAGAAGAAGCTGTATTCCAGCTTGAAAACGTGGAATTCGAATTTGCCAAATCCGTGCTTACCCCAGCATCTCTGAAGATTCTGGAACCTGTTTTGGCAACCATGCAGGCCAACAGCTCTCTGGAAATTGAGCTTTCCGGACATACCGACAACATCGGTGGTCGGGCTGGTAACCTCAGACTCTCTGAAGCCAGAGCCAAGGCTGTGGCTGATCACCTGATCACCAATGGCATCGATGCTGCCCGCATCAAAACTGTGGGCTATGGCTTCGATAAACCCATTGCCACAAACAATACTGCCGAAGGGCGTCAAAGAAATCGCAGAACCGAACTGAAGATTTTGGGCATCGAGTATTCCCAGGATCAGATTGAAGATTGGGATCGCGAATTCCGCGAAGCCAGCAAGCAAACTCGTGTGGTCAGAACCGTAGATCGGGAAAGCACCTATAGCACCACCCAGTTTGGTATTCCTCTTTCTCTTGAGGACGAGTTCAGAACAATGATTGAAGCTGCTCTGAACGATGTCAAACAAGCTCAAGTGAAAGTAGATCTCTTCATCAACAACGGCAAAATCCAGGCCGCGAATGTAAGCGATCTCATGGGTAACCTCAGCGATCAGCAAACCGAAGATATCGCAGACCTGATGCTGGGCTGGAAAGTGCAATCCAACCAACGCAGTATCTATTCTTTCAGCGTAAAGAAATAGTATAAATTGCCCTCGTAAAATAAGAGGAGTGAGCTTCTGCTCGCTCCTCTTTGCTATATAGCTCAGATAATTTGCTGACACCCAAAGCTCCCTTCTTCCTCCCCGGTTTACCTCTAGTTCAGCACTATATCAGCCCATAATTCCCCCATGCCAAGCGGAGATTATGGGGTGATATAGTGCTGAAACAGGGGTGAAGTATCGGGTGTGGAAGCGTCATCCTGACGCTTTACTGTAGAAGCGACATCTTGTCGCTTACACACGGACGACTTAGCTATTAGGAATATCGATCCTGCAGGACAAAACCAAGCTGTTTGGTGTCTGATATGCTATCTGAAATACCGTTCCTCCGGAACTCTGGAGGCTTATCCAGAGTTGAGATTGAAATGACATAATCCATGCCCAGCCCACCACCCAATACTGTATGTTGCTCCGCCCCATGCCCCAGCAAGATTATGTCATTTCAAAGGGGATACAGTATTACTCTATATAAAACACACCCGGGTTATCGATGAAAGCGACAACGCAATTGCCTACGACGATGAACTCATTATCGGGGAAGTCGCTGAAGCTATCCACCTGGTTCAGTTCCCGGGTAATCCCAGCAGGACTGCGATAGAACACGCCTACAGTCTGATTCTGCGCAAAATCCGGCACAGGGATGTACAGGTATGGCCAGGCCTCGATCGTTTGTTCAAAGAAGTTTGGTGAAAGGGAAACCCCCTGAGGGTTCATCATGCTTACTCTATAAGCGGATCGGGAGTTGATGCCGGGGGCAACGCTATCCAGGGCTTCCAGCTTCAGCAGGCTGCCCGCGTCAATGCTGCTACCGATCTGTTCATTGGGCATAAAGATCTGTGCCTGATAGAGTGAAAGATGGCCGTCCTGCCCTGTGCTGAGGCTGATCTGAGTAGCGGTATGGGGATTCATGTCCCGCACTATTGCATACTGAGCATCATAGGGTAAAAAGAAGGCATAGTGGCCGTCGCTATTGAGGAAGTGCCAGCCATCGGCAGCTTCGCCTTCGGGATAGCTGTAGATGCGGTAATAATCATCATCCGAGACCGAGAACAGGAGGTCCTGGTTGCGGGATTGGTGCTTGATCCGGATATAGGGTTGAAAACTGGAATAAAAGCTTGGATTATCCAGCATTTGGAAGCTATAGGCGGGGCTGAGGTAAGCAAGATCATACTGATTCTGCAACACCTGATAGGGATCGCTCAGAGAGGCACTTTTTTGGATGCGCAAGGTGCTTTCGGGCATGGAGACAGCGGAACTGAGGTACACTTCCAGGTCATAATCATCAAAGATCATCATAGGGTACATGGCCAGATCGCGGGTATTGCCGCTCTCATACAGGCTGCTGCCATCGATGAGAAAGCCAGCATAAGCGGGAGAGATGCTTATCATGCCATTGGCAAAAAGGAAGCTATTGTGTCCCAGGGTATTGCTCTTGTTATAGCGAAAAAACTTGGGATAGCTGGCTAGAGGGGAGAAGTTGATCACAGATGCCATGTTGCTATTCACCCTGCTTTGCAGGAAAAGACCCTGCGGAAGGGCATCCGAGCGACCGCCAAGGCTAACTATCTGCATTATGGATTTGATATTTGTCAATGAGTAGGGCAGATCATTCAACCAGGGATGGTCGCCCTGTACAGAAGCTTCGTAGTCAAGTCTTATGGCCGTGCAGGGAGGGTTGCTATCCTGATAACTAATAGTGGTTCTATCCATTTGCAGATAGAGCTGATCCTTGATGCAGGAGATTTGCTGAGTTCCGTTGGGTTCGGTGATATTTCCATAGAGATATGTCCCGGTGGAGTTTATGCCGGTGTAAACGAAGGATTCTGCGCTTGAGAAGTGAGTATCGTCATAGGCAGCGGCATGGGTTTTGTAGCTGATAACATCTTTTGAAGAATCCCGGTAAACTCGCATCAGACGGGAACTTGAGACTTCAGAAAGATCAGCGGCAAAGCCAAACTCCAGCCATCCGTCATTCGGCAGGCTTTCCAGGCTTTCGCTTCCGGAGAGGAAACTGATCTGATATGCCTGCAGTTGTCCACTATATTCGTATGGCTTTTGCCCGAAGTAATCCTGTATGATGCTCTGAGTGGAGGGATTTTGCGTGATTTCCAAATCAACTCCGCTTACATTCAGGTCTTTGAGATCCAGCCAGATATCCTGCACAAAGATTTGCCGGTAGCTGCCATCCAGACTGATGCGCATGGTGTTCTCTTCTGCCATCGGTTGCACCAGCATGTAGTTAGCCGCCCCGTTGATGAAACTGATCAAGGTCTCATCCTGCATGATCCAGGTGTCCTCACCCTGAGACCAGCTATCGATTCTGCCCTCATGCAGTTTCAGCCACTGGCTATCCCTTTTTGAGGCATTGTTCTCTGTGTAATGAATGATAATCGGTTGACTGCTGGTTCCTGAGTCTTCACAAGAAACCTGAAACACCTTGCTCTGCATGGCAAATCCAGAGTAGAGACTTTGCACGGCCTGCAAATCAGTCTGTTCCAGACTGTCTGATACTCTGATCACGCTTTGCCCCATCTCCTCAGTGAACTCTGCAGGGATAAACACTCGCAACAAAGTCTCCGCATCTCTCAGCAGTCCCTGCACTTCTGTATCACTCTCTTCAATCACCAGTTCCATGCTGTCAGAGAGTTCCGTCAGGGCAAAGGTTCCTGTGCCGTCAATCTCAAAGAATACCCGGTTTTTGCCATAGGGATAGACGCTGATGTCTTCAGCTTCAAGCAGATACTCCCACGAGATCAGGGTTGAAGTACCCAGTGCGGAGCTATGTTTCAGATCAGTATAGATGGCGCCAAATGCCTCTGCCTGATCAAACGATACATTAGCATAATTGCGCTTGACCCGAATCTGGTAGCTGTCCGTCAGCTTGGTGGATCCTTCAGCCAAAGCCAGGGTGTTTCGTTGCAGAAGGTGTTCTTCCTTGCTAAATGATATCTCATCACCATACCAGATCAGGGAATCGGAGATGCTTTCCTTGGGCAGATAGAGATAGCTGTCATCATTATCGGAGCGGATCAGATGATCAGCATACACCTGGATACGGTTTGAGATCACATAGTCCTTGGGATCCAGATTCGGAGGCAGCAGGACGTCCTCCCGTAAATTGCAGGAACTTAGCAGCAGGGCAAGAAAAGCCAGGCTACATGCGATAAGAAAGGGTGATCGAAGAGCTGAGTTCAGATTCATCATTTTGTTTACCGATTTGAGTGTAGAGCAGAAGGCCCATCGCTTTACCGATAGGACTGTACAATGAAAGACCATAGGTGTTGGAGCTGGCCTCAAACTCATCATATATAACGCCATAGGGACTTGTCCACCAGGCACTATCGCCCAAAAAGAGATATCCTGTGATCCAGAGCTGGTTCAGGGGACGAATACCAAGGTTAAAGCTATGAATCTGTCTTTGATCATCGCTATCCAGGGCATCGTTGTCCTGGTAGAGCTGAGAAAACCCATAGGAACCGGAGAGGCAATCGCTGGCGATCACTAGTCTTGCATCTGCTTGTTGGATATCAAAGCGTTGATAGGAGCCATAGATGAACCCGGCTGAGGGCTTGATCTGCAATTGCTTGTAGTAAAGAGTGGGTTGCAGGGTGAGGCTGGAGCTTTCCACCGGGTAAATACGTTTGTCTTTTCCCGATAAGGTGCTGGTTGATACGCTCAGATTGGCGACGGGATTTTGCCACATGGCTGTTGCCTGAATCCGCTTGCGGAAACGGGAACCATCCAGCAGCAGTTCTTCATAGCTTAGTTCTGCTCCCCACATACTCTTTCTGAGTGCAAGGTTGAGATTCACGCTGTGCAGATTGCTATAGTTGCTGCTACTTCCCAGGGCAATTTTGTACTCTGGTCTGGCAAGCTGTTGCCAGGCTTGAGGATCCGAGTCGGGACCCAGCTTTTTCAGCTTTGCCCGGGCTGCAGGATAATCTTTCAACAAGAGGTATTCCCAGGCTAAACCAAGGTCTGTGCGTTGCCGCAAAGCTTCATCCTTGTTCAAGCTCTGCCCCTGGGCATACAGGGAGCGTGCGGCCAGATGAAAGCCCAATTGGGACAGGGCAAATGCTTTGTAACTATAGAGACTGGCGAGAGCGGGATTCTGTTTTAGAAAGAGCCCGGCTTTGTCGATGCTTTCGCGAAAGCGTTCCTGAGCTTGCAGAGCCCACAGCACTCCTTCCATCGCAGAGACATTGCCTGCATCTTGCTTTAGCAGCGTTTCATAATGGTTCAAAGCTTCACTGCTGTTTCCCGAAAGCATCAATTGATAAGCCAGACTGATCCGGGCATTGGCATCAACAGGATTATGCGCTACTTTCAGCCTGAGACTTTGTATATCCATACCGGGGCTTTGAGCACAGAGCAGCAGAGACCATAACAGCAGAATAGCAGAGGCAAGAATCTTCACTACTGATCCAGTACTTTCTGATAATCAACTACAATTTGGGATTGAGGTGCATATTTCTTGAGGATGCGATACTCGGTTTTGGCTTTCGGGATGTTCCCGCTGAGATAGAGATTGTTCACCAGATAGCCCCGGTTGTCCATATCCCAGGGGTAAAGGTTGGCTATGCGCTCAAAATAGCCAACTGCTGTGGCATAATCCTTGTTCATGTAAGCGGCATAAGCGGCTTTGGAGAGCAGGATGGGATTATCCACATCAGTTTTTAATAGCTGATCCGCACGAGCCCGGGCTTGGTTCCACTCACCCAGAGCCAGATGGCAATTGATGATACCCAGGTGAGCATCCAGATGATCCAACTCTTGCAGGCTTTTGTTATACAGTGTGACAGCCTGGTTATACTGACCCAGAAGATAGCTAAGCCAGGCTTGCCGCATGGTGTAAAACACGTCATCGGGATCCTGCCTGGCCAAATCCTGCATGATTGTCAGGGCATTCTGAAAGTCTCCCCTGGCTTCAGCAAGATATGAATCCTGGATGTTTTGGGCACTCAGTAAATATGCACCGAGCAGGCTAAGAATCAAGATCAGGATTTTCTTGGACATCGTTTGACTCCTTGTGTTCAATGTGTTTGGCTTTGAGCAGAGTCTTGCCATCGCAATCAAGAGTGATCTGGATGATTCCACTATCTCTGCTCAGTTGTAAATCTGTTTTATAGGTTTTAAGGCTCAGACCCAAGAGGCGAAGCTCAGTGGTGCCTGATATTTCCAGCATCTTCTCCTGGCTGGAAAGCGTGGCAGAGCTTTGCACCCGGATGGGCTTGAAGAATGGGATCAGGAAGAGGCTGAGGTTTTTCCAGAAAGGATTCATAGCCACCGAGAGGCTGGGCTCATCCCTCCAGGACACATTCTGATTCTCGATCCAGGGGATGCGGCCTGCAGCAAAAGCAAAGGCGGAGAGTGCACTTTTGCGCTTTCCTTTCAGGTTGAGCACGTTGAAGATGCCCTGATACACAGAGAACTCCAGTCTGCTGCCACAATCCGCAACAATGCTGTGAGTGCCATAAAGATCCAGATCAACTTTCCAGGTTTCCACAGTGGTTCCCTGGGAGCTTTCCACTTCAAAGCTCTGACTCTGACCATAGCCCAGTTGCAGGATATTGGTGAGATCTTTTTCAGGCACCAGCGGCGAGATCAATTCACCCTCTTTGGGCACTCCACTGGCCACAAATTGATAACTGCCATCAGCTTGGAGTATCTTGTAGTTCAGAATATGGCTGAAGATCGTCCGCGAACCGGCATCAATGGCGGCTTGAGCCTGGAAGTGCAGGTGCGGTACAAATGATCTGCCGGAGTTGCCTACCTGGCCGATCTTTTCCCCCATCTTGATATAGTCACCTTCCGCTACTTTCACCGAGCCTTCTTTGAGGTGAGCATAAAGGGTGTAAAAGCCGTAACCATGATTAATACTGATATAGTTGCCCCAGTTGTCCACTGTGTTTACATCACCTATGGGGTTATCTTGAATACTGTTCACCACTTTACTTACATACCCGGCTGCGGCTGCATAGACGGCTTTGGAATAGCAATAGTAATCAGCCAGTGCCGTCTGATCATCAGGAGCTTTGTTGCCGGATTTGTCCACGATCTCAAAATCCCAGGCCAGAGCCCAGTCCTTTTTGTGCGTATGCGCACCGTTGTGCCCCTGAGTAATCAGCCATTGTCCGCTCACCGGCATTTGAATCTGGGGAACTCCGGCACTGGCAAAACGTCGATAGCGTGAGAGGTAGGCATCCAATGCCTTCTCCGGATGTAGGATGCCATATTCATTCAGAATCGGCGAGCGCTGATGCAATCGCAACCTCATGGCATAGATAAGCCCCAAAACCACGATGTTCACAGGGAAAGCGAAGATGGGCAGATAGAGGAATGATGGCCGTCCGGACATGAGATCTGAGTAATAATACTTACCCGACATGGCATAAGCCAGCAGGAATCCCACAACTGTGGCGAAGATTGCCAGAAGATAAGAGCTTTTCCCTGGGATCAGGAACACTGACCCCACGGCCATCGAGATCAGGATGAGATTGAAGCCGGGAAAGAACATCCCATAGGTGCTACCCAGATTTGTATATTGCAACAAGAAGTAACAGATGCTCCAGCCGACAAGAGACAGCATAAAGCCGATGCGAGTGATCATAAAGAGCACGATCGCCAGCATTATTCCCACGATCACATCGGGAACAAACATGATGCTGCCCAGGCTCAGGAAATAATCCTGCCAAAACCAACTCAATTGTAACTGATGCTGAAAGAGCAGGGGCTTTTGGAAGCCAAATCCACTGAAATAGCCTCCCCGCACCAGGTAATACCAGAAGAAGACTGCGGCAATCGAGAAAGCCAGGCTCATGGAGGGCATTTTGAGCAAGCTCTGAGTGAGATAATTTAATCCGATATAGATGAACATTGTGCTCAGCGAGGCAACGATCAGTAAGCCAAAGAAATGGACGTTCAGAGTTGCCACCCCGCTGTAGGGATAGTAATATCCGACGGCCAGACCGATCAGCAGGCTGTTGAAGGAGAGCACTCCCGAGCTGGAATCCCAGGCTTCAAAGCCCAAACTGCGCGTTGCCAGCATTGCGATCAATAAGGCCAGCAAACCGGAGAGGCCCACGATTGGCGAAACCAGGGTAAGCGCCATCAAAGCCAATCCAATGCTAATGCTATCCGAAAACAAAGTAGTGGAATAGGTATTGGGAATGGCTTTCAGAAAAGCAAGCAGATTGCCAGATTTCATCAAAGCTTTCTCAGATGTTCCGGAATTCTCTCTCTGGCTGTGATATCCTGCAGGCTCTCGGCCTCACGAATCAATTCTGTTTGCCCGGTTTCGGTGATCATCACAATCTGGGGGCGATATTCGATAAATTGCATCCATTGCGTGTTATTATATGCTCCAACTGGAGTGATCAGGACTTTATCGCCAAATTGGAGATCGGGGAAGGGCAGAGCGGGGCGGATGACATCGATATTCATGCACAAGGGGCCATAGAATATCGTGTTTTGATAGGCGCCGGGGAAACTGCGGGTGGGGGATACCTTCAGTTTGTACCACCAAGCAGTGATGGCGGTGTTGACTCCGGCATCAAGAATGACTGCCCGTTCACCGGAGGGCATATTTTTCTTGCCCAGGACAGTGGAGATCATGTATCCGGCTTCATCAACCAGGGCCCGGCCTGTTTCCAGCACCAGTTTGGGCAGATGCTCGGTAACGAAGTGAGATTCATTGAAGGCATTGCCAATTGCCAGGGCATATTGATCAAAGGAAGGTGAGGCAAACTCTCCGGGGGTATATTGGTTATGAAGTGTGTTTTGCGAGGCAAAGCCTCCGCCCATATCGATATATTCCAGCACAATGCCATTATCCTTCTCAATGCGGGAAGCCAGCTCCAGCAATGCTTTGGCTGCCCAATAGTAAGCATTGGCATCCAGGATAAAGGTGCCGATATGGGTGTGTAAACCCCGTAGATTCATCATTTTGCCAGAGAGCAGGCGCTGGATGCTGCGGTAGGCTTCGCCGTTCTCATAGTTGAAGCCAAAGCGTGTCCATTGCGGACTGATCCCGGTATCCATATTGACTCTGATCGCCACTTGAGCTTTGGTATCAAGTTCTCTGGCAAGCTTTTCGATTAAATACAATTCATCAAGGTGGTCAATGTGGATTAAAGCCTCTTCTTCGATGGCGATTCTTAGCGCATCAGGACTCTTGCCGGGACCATTGAAGATAATATCTCTACCCTTGATTCCCCTGGTTCGCGCCATTTCATATTCCATCCGGGAAACAACTTCAGCACGTGCGCCTTCCTGATGAAAGACATTGCACACCGCAGCCAGGTAATTGGTTTTGTAGCTCCAGGCC
Organism: Candidatus Cloacimonadota bacterium; assembly: GCA_023230025.1. Taxonomy (GTDB): domain Bacteria; phylum Cloacimonadota; class Cloacimonadia; order Cloacimonadales; family Cloacimonadaceae; genus UBA5456. The sequence continues at coordinate 14,675 of JALNYD010000016.1, forward strand.
ATTTCCACCTGGGGGTAATGCATCTTCATGGTATCCAGCAGGCGGCGATAGCGCTTGCGCATCTGGGCTTCCGAGAGCACGATCAGGGGAGAGCCATATTCTTTCACCAGATCTGTGATTGGGATGCTTTCGATCCTGTCTTGATAACGCACCACGCTTTTGGCACCGTATTTGTTCATATTTCCAGCGCTGTTGCGCTCGATGTTTGGGGCAATGTAAGTCTTTTTCATGTATTCACCTTCTGATCAGTTCACTTTTTGCAGATATCTGTCCCATCACTGAAACATCGGCAATGATGTCTTCCGCATGACGAATAAAGAGTGTCCCGGCTTTGCAGGCTGGCAGGGGTTCCAGTGGTTCGCCTAAGGCTTTCAGCACCACAGCAGCAGGTTGGTTTTGGCCAGAGCCTTCTGCCAGACGTACCCAGGCCGGGAAGCGGGGATTGATCTCAATCAGATAATACACGCCATCAAATCCGCGCATCACTTCCAGTTCACAGGGTCCCCGCCATTTGAGCAGGGAGATCACCTTGTGGGCAAAATCGAATAAATCCGGATTATTGACCACTACTCCGCCAAATCCTTTACCTTTGTCTGTGATCACAAGCTTCTTTTGCGGCACCATACCCAGGATTCCGCCTTCGCCGTCTCCCACAATTACTATGTTGTATTCATCACCCGGGATCAGCTTTTGCAGGATGATGGGCAAGCCCCAGCGGCTTTCGATCTCATAGTAGTATTTCAGGCCTTCTTCCACATTATTAGCTTTGTAAGCTTCATAGTAACGACCTTTGATCATCAGGGGGAATTGATCTTTGCTGGCTATCACCTGGCTGGGCTCACTGATTAGGGAAGTCTCAGGGACGGCGATTCCTTTGGGCGGGAAATAGCTTGCCAATTTGGTCTTGTCCCGCAGCAAAAAGCATTCCTCGGTTGGCAGATAGGTGTGGATACCTAGCTTGCTGAGTTCGTCTCCAAGGCGGATGTAGAGGATTACCTCGGCATCCAGAGTAGGGATGATCACGTCGATCTTGTGCTTTGATACAATGTATTCGATGCGTGACAAAAAGGCTTCGGCTCCCGCGGAAGGATAAGGCATTTGATATACTTGGTCCACCAGGTCCTCCAGATATATTCCGGATTCCATGGAGTCATATACCAAACCTATGATCTTTCCCATAAATCCTGCTGCCCGGATGCTGCGGATAACTGGTACTCCCGGTTGAGGGTTATCGCCAGTTTTCAGTCCCGTAACGGCGATCGTGGCATTAAGCTGCGATAGGTCAGGATTCTGGCTTAGCATCAGTATTCCACCAAGTTAAGTGCATCCAGCATCAACAAGTAATGCTCAAAGTCACTGTCAAAATTATCGGCACTTACTTCATATTCATCCATGATCTGCGCACGGATTTCAGCTTTGTCAAGCCCGGATGCCAGTAACTTAAGGATGATCAGTCCGGTCTCGTTGCTGGTGTAGCTGTATCCAGAAATTGGGTCAAAGATGAAGCCGTTGTCATTCATAGCAAGGTTTTGTAGCAAACTAGTTTCCATTCATTATCCTCCCGGATATGTAACTTGTGGTGACACTTGGATTCTCAATCTGAATCTATTGCAATCTATATGCCACTAACAGCAAAAGCTAATACAGAAATACTAATCGATCAGTGTAAAAAAGGTATGATTATCTCATAATGCATTGGTATATGATACAGGATACATCACTTTGCGCATAGGGCAATCTCAGAATGATTAGCCCAGTCTCGAATAAGCAAATCCAGATGCTACCTGAAAATTGTGCAATATTGCAAGGCCACAGTCAAGGAGAAAATATATCTTGTCTTGGCGGAGAAGTGCATTAACTTATATATCAACACTATACCAATTTAGGAGGAACGATGAAAAAGCTCCTATTAGTTTACCTATTTCTTTGGTTTGTCCTTGCATTTGCTAAACCGATGATCCCCGGATTCACAGCATTTGCAGACGATATCACCTCCTATAGACCAGAGCAGACAGAGAAACGCCAAGTACCTCAATATGTTTTTTCACAATTACCGGATACCCTTTGTACCACTAGCTATGACTACATGATCGGAGGCTATAACAATCTACCCCTGGTATCTGTTCCCGCAAATCTGGGAGGCGGATATTTTGCAGCATTTCATGATCGCTCGTTTCCCAATGGCAGCCGTGGCATCCATTGGGCTTACATCCCTAACAATGGCGGGCAGATCCACAGCGCCATGATTCCTTCATACACCAATGCCGGATATCCAGCCATTGCCCTGGATCAGGAGGGGGGAAATCCATTCTATGTGTGGCACGTCAATGCTGACGAAGATGCTGATCTGGAAGTGATGTTTGCCTATGACAGAATGCTGGCGGGAGTGCCGGGCAATCTGACTGAACCGGTGATCATCATTGATAATCCGGTAACCATAGGGGATACAGATGATAACCAGTTTATCCAGGCCGAGATCTGCATCGGGCCCTCACCAAATCCGGGTATGCGCAGAGTGTATGTTATTGGCAAAAACCGCAGTAGCCATAGCATCAGTGGCTTACCTTCCGAAAACATCCTGCTCCTGTATGCGGATTTCAACACCCAGATGCTGGAATATGGTAATCAACTGGCATGGAATAGCATGACAATCCCGCAATTGGATGATTGGAATAATGATATCACTATGAATCGCAGACCTTTTCTGAGCCTTAGCGCAGATCTGCTGGGCAATGTCTATTTGATTGGATATCACATAGCCATTGGGCTTGATGATGAATGGATTCACGAACCAGAACTGGATGTGTTTGTGGGCAGCAATTATGCGGAGGGGCAATGGAGCTATCATAACTTTGATAGTTCACTGGCTTGCTGGAATCCCGTTTACGACTCCCCCTGGCATGAGGGCTTTTTTACTGATGAGGATGGCAATGGCATCAGCGATGAAGATCTAAACTGGATGATCGCCAATTCCAATCATTTCAATGCTGTAGTTGATCATAATGGCAGGGTTCGGGCTATTGGCCTCTGGCCTCTGATGTTCAATAATTCCTATTATACATCCCTGCATACAGTAAAATCCTATACCTATGATCCAGGGGATAACAGCATGTGCATCAGAGATGTATATCCTCTGGGCAATCCCGAGAACGGTGATTATCCACACTACATTCCCTGGGATACTGAACCACCTTGGGGCGAGGTGGATAACTGGATCGAAATTGATGGTGAATTCTATCCGCAGTTCGAGACCCTCTTTCCCTTCGCCTATTGGGACGAAACAGCTGTTGACGGAGCAATGATGTTTCAATATAATCATCTGAAGTTAAGCAAAGTGAATAATGAGAACATGATGGTAGCGGTTTGGCAGGATACTGACAGGGCAAGACATGCCTGGCTGGAACCTGACCAGTTTCCCGATGCTGTTGCCTATCAGCAATCTCCCGAAATCGTTATTGTTACTTCGGCGGATGGTGGCAATTCCTGGAGCGACCCCATCTTTCTGAATGATGTGGATAATCCGGAATTAGCCGGGATCCGGCCGATGTATGTGTATCCTGCCGATCTGGTGAAGTTCGTGGGCATGCAGGGCACGCAGAAAGTGGGACGCCTGGGTCTGCTTTTGCTGGATGATAATGAATGGGGCGCAGGTAACATCTTTAATCCCCACGTGATGCCTGATAGTTGCATGGTGATGTTTACCGAGTTGGAAATAGTGTTTCCCGAACCAGTAGCAAATGATGATCCTCATCTTATTACTCCGGCTCTGAGCCTGATTAAAAATGCCTATCCCAATCCCTTCCGGGAAAACCTGAACATTGGCATCGAAGTAAAACAGGGTGCTTATGAGCTCAAAGTGTTCAATATCAAAGGTCAATGCGTATATGAAACCCAGGGCACTGGCAAAGGAGAGATGAATCTTAACTGGAATGGATGCGACTCTCGAGGTAAACAATTGCCCAGTGGGATATATCTGATGCAGCTAAAGACCGACATCAATAGAAGTACGCGTAAGGTATTGAAATATTAGTATCATCAGTTTGAAGCTTTGGAGTTTATTCCATTGAAGTCTTCTTAGTGCGATGAGGCCATTGAGTTTTTCTTGTTTCCGCACCTGAGTTGGGTTTTTAGTGAGATTGATTTGACCTATCGATTTCGGCTCCATCTCACCACCTTCCTATGTGTTGGCGTCATTAAGCTGCGAAATACTGCTGTCAAATTACCTTGACGAATTGAAGCAGTCACATATATTGTGTTCTACTACACTCTGCATGAGGTAAATATGAAGATCAACCGTCTGGAAGTGACAAACTTCAGGGGAATTGGTGAGTTTAAGAAAGAATTGAAAAACCCATTAACCGATAAGCCCTTAGATATTGTGGTGTTTGCAGGTCCAAATGGCAGTGGGAAAACCAGTCTGCTTGAGAGCATTGTGATCACGCTTACAAATCCCAGAACCAAAGAAGACAAAACCTTCAAACGCAATAATGGCAGAGATGGCCAAGATCCATCGGTTACTATTGAATTAATGGATGGAGCCGATTATCATCGCATATCTTACCAATCCACAACGGATGGTAAAGACAGATTGATTCGCAACTCATTGCAGGATAAAATCGAATACTTTTCATCTTGGCGTGAACCCTTGTTGAAAGGAGCTTTATATGTTACTTTGGGAAGAAAGGGGAAACGCCCTCAAGACGTGGAGGTAAACAGGCTTTGGAATCTGAAACAGTTCTTGATTAATGCCTATGTCTCTGATAAGCTGTCGCAAGAGATGAGCTTATCACCAAACTCTTACGAAGAATCAATTAGTCGTATCGAACAAGCTCTTGGCAGTTTTTTCCCCGGATCGGACATTGATATCAGGATTCAACAAGTAGGTGCCAGTATTGAGGATGGTTTTGACGTTTTCTTAAAATATCCTAATACTAATCACCACTATGTTGCTTTAGATGATCTTAGTTCTGGCGAGATTGAATTGTTTTCATTTCTAAGTTCCATCCTGAGGAAGGAATTGGCTAATGGCATACTGATTATTGATGAACCGGAGCTTCATCTTCATGTATCCTGGCATAGGGTATTCTTGAGTGCTTTACGCGAGCTTTTACCGGATACACAAATCATCTGCGCTACTCATTCACTTGAGATCATCGAGTCAGTCAAGAGTTACGAGCTGTTCTTACTTGGCGAGGATGATGACTATCGGTCTGGTGTAGGTTCTTATGAGTGATTATCAAAGCATCAGCGTATACAGCAACTTGGCGCTTGTATTTGTGGAAGATGAGATCACCAAGGCATATTTAAATGAGATATACAGACCAAACCTGGCTTTGATTCGGATTGAAAATGCTGGTAACCTGCAAAACGTAAGAAGCTTGGTCGATTACCATAAGGATAAGCAACCCTGCTTTGGAATTGTGGATCGGGATTATCGATGGAGCAAAGCATCCAAACAGGGCAATATCTACATGCTCTCAAAGCATGAAATCGAGAACTATATGCTGGATGCAGAATCCATTGCCCAATCGACCTTCAATGCTAAGAAGCGTTTATCTCCGGATAGAATCAGTAAACGGATCGATGATTTCCTTGAGGCTAAACGAATGTGGTTTACATGTTGTTATATACTTGCCGAACTGAATATTAGAATAAATCAAGGATTTCCGCACAACCCGAAACTATCAGAAATCCAAGACTCTGCCGCAATTGTTAGGTATCTGGCTGAGAGTAAATTTGACAAGAGGTTGGATGAAGTGGTTCAGTCCATTAACCCATCTCAAATCAACCAGTTAGTAAATAGCGCTGTGCAAGACATCGAAAGAATCTATGTCAAGGGAGAGCAGTTGGCCTTTTTCCCCGGAAAAGAGGTGTATCGGTACATCAGGGGTGAGGTGCTTGGATCAAACTACGGAAGCAGACAGAGCATGGATATTGACCTGGCCAAGGATATAGGTGCTATCCAGTTAAGGAATCAGCGGGTTCCCAAAGAACTTATCTCCATTCGTAATAAGATAACTGGAATAGTTAAATCTTGAACATCCTGATTTGATGATGCTAAGGATCCTGTGCATCATCAACGCAGTTCCTCAATCTTCATATATGCCAGATACAACAATCTGCCGCCAATATAACCGAAAGCAGCCTGGATCAGATTTGCGGGAAGATCAGCGATAGCTGCCGCTTTCCCCATGGCAGGAAGGATCCAGGTTCCGGCAAAATAGACTGCCACCATCAGGATTCCCCCCAAAGCAGGATAGACATATTGCATGAGCTTCCCACTGCTTTTGGCCATTCCGGCGAAGAGTCCCAAAAGACCTTTGGCGATCAGGGTTACGGGGGCAAAGATCGGGAATCCGATCAAGTCCGCCAGAGCAGAACCGATTCCCCCTGCAATCATACCGGCTTTCTTGCCCGCATAGAGTCCGCAAAACACGATGATTACATCGCCAAAATTGAAGTATCCGCCTCCGGGTACAGGGATCCGGATCAGCAGAGTGGTAACCATCACCAGGACGGTGAATCCTACGCTAAGATACCATTTCATGGTTGCTCCTTGTAGCAATTAGCTATTCTGTTATCAATCATTTCGCCCTTCATTACTGCCTCTTCCAAAACGTATAAAGCCAGGGCCAGACTGGCGGTTAAAGCAGAGCGAAACCTCTGGCGGAATCCCTTTGCAAGCAGTTGTTCTGAGGGGATCAGGCTTTGCCAGGCTTTGATGAGTGGATAGGACTCAAAGGCAGCTTGATACAGGATTCTGCCCAGAATTAGATACTTCAGCAGGTGGATGCTGATTCCGCTGTCATAGAAATCCTCAATTCGCATAAAAGAGATGAAGAAACGCAGCAAATAGATGGAAGAGATCAACAGCAGTATTCTTGGCAAGCCATAGGCTAGCCAGTATGAAAGTGCAGTGTCCTCTCCCGGGCTAATATCAAAGATGATAAAGATGCCATAGATCAAAACCAAAGTACCCACAAAGGGTAAAAGCAACCTGAATTGCTTCAGACACTTCTGCCATCCCACAAAGATCAGGGACAGTGCTCCGATAATGAGCATCGCCAGCAATTGCAATTGCCAGTTGGACAGCCAGAGGATACCGAAAAGCAGGTTGTAGGCAACGAAGAGCAGGGATAGAACGATCAATTTAGGCATCGGCGCGTACTCTGCTGAGCTTGGGGTTTGGAGAGCTAAAACTGATCAATCCAGCTTCAGGAATCCTGCGGTGATGATCAATCAGGATCAGGCAATGGGGAAGCTCCAGCTCCATCAGGATGTCCAGAGCCGGGCTTTCATCGGCTATCAGGTAGATATCCTGAGCTTTCTGATTATAGGCACTTCGCAGATCACGCAGCAAATAGCGGGCAGCGTCCTGGGCATCGGAGATGCGATATCCGGGGAGATTGAAAGCGGTATGAGCCTTCAGAGCAAAGAGCTGTAAATAAATCTGTTGCTGCAGGTAAACTATGTACCCAGCTTTGTTATCCTGCAAGGCCGGAAGCAGCAGCTTTTGCAGAAATGAGCTCTTGCCACTGCCGTTGGAGCCATGCAATTGATATCGCGATTCCTGGCAAAATCTGAGCTCTTGCACAAGATCCAGGGCAAATCCCGGCCACACTTGCCGATATCCTGCTTCCAGGATCAGCATGGCGTTTGCTCCCAGATAATGCGTTTTGAAGAGCTCTCCACAGCGTTTTGCACAGCCTGCCAGCGAGAGTCATCCAGAGAGTGATACAGATCCTTCAGATACAAGGTTGTAGCAGGGCAATGCAAAGCCAGACAAAGCATCAGCAACACCTTTTGCCCACCGGAGAGTTGATCCAGCCGATAGCCTTTATCAATCCGCTTTCCGCTCAAGTCCGCATAACTATCCAGGAGCAAAGCTTCGCTCTGAGTATCAATGTGATACAGCAGCATTTCGTCTTTCAGACAATTGCTGATCAAGGGGTGATTTGCGTCACAGATCAGAGGAGAATCTTCAATGTTCATGAGGTCAATGGCAGCCAGGCAGCACATTCTGTCAAGCAGCGCTTTGCAAGTCTGTTTGAATTGACAAAATTGACTATGGAATAAAACTTGTTCGCTAAACACATTTAGATAGATTTTAATGTGTCGCCAGGCGATAAGGAGATTGATATGCGCAAGTATTATATACTGCTGCTGGGGATGATTCTTCCCTTGCTCGGGTTATGGGCTCAAACCACGATCGGTTTTGATATTGACAGTAACTGGACTGCCGGATCTACCGCTTTGACCAGTTACGCCAGCAATCATAGTTACAGTGATGGCTTGTTTTCTGCCACCGGAGGCCCAGCATTACGTCAAACGACTACCAGTCAGGATGGTCAGCCGGGAGCTTTTGGCACCTATGCCTGGCGCTTGCAGCATGTGACAAATGTGAATTGGGTGATCACCATAGCCTCCGGAGGTGTAGCAGATTTTAACATGAAGATTCGTCGCTGGGATGGTATTCCGTCTCCCGACATGAATCTGGAGTACAGCACAGATGGGAGCAATTGGAACCTGGTTTCGGTGATAAACAATGCCAACCTGGATGAATCCAGTGCCTGGAAGCTCTTTAGTGGTTCTATCAATAGCTCCGCCAGTAATATACAGATTCGCTTGATCGCCAACGGTGAAACCGAAAGAATCATGATTGATGATTTTAGCTGGAATCCATATAGCGGACAGCCAGATCCGGAACTAAGTATTGCACCTTCGGAACTAAGCGGATTTGAATATCTGTGGAATAGTGGTC
>JALNYD010000186.1 GCA_023230025.1 Candidatus Cloacimonadota bacterium
TCAAAATCCACTACTCCGTGAAGCCCATTTGCGATTGATAGCTTGGTGCGGTTATAATCAAAGACTCCCAATCCATCCCCGGATCCGCCGTAAACCTGGGCTTCGGTTGCGCCATTGGTTGCGCAGACCAAAAAAGACCTCTGCTCACTCATCCAACTACCATTATCAGTGGATATGGAATAGCTCAAATCCAGAGATACAATCCGCTTGTTTTCCGGAATTGTTGCCGACAGAATCCCCGGATCATAGGCTCTGCTGGGTAGGGTGACAACCGTATTATAGGTGCTGGGGATGTCTCCAAGGTCATACACCAGGATTATCGCATCTTCCGGATGTGTCGAAAATGTATGTGGTCCCGTCCATTCACTTTGTCCAATATCTGCCTTGTTTGCCCGCACATACCAGCCATACTCCGTGTATTCTAGCAAATCCGAGAGCAGATAAGGATAAGTGTTGATATTGCTGATCAATGTCCCTTCAATCTCGGGATCAAAACCCAGATGTCCATAGATGATGTCCCACATCGTGGCCTCAGGATAGCATCTATCGGTCCAGCTCAATTCCGCTGAATGAGGCCCTATATTCTCCACAGCAAGCCCCATCGGCGTCTTAAGTTCCGGACGATCGGTCAGTGCAATGATAAGCTGCCAGGTTCTTTTCACCACATATTGATAATCCAGGTTTGAGCCGCTGTCCCCCGCGGTTCTAAAGGCATGCAGTTCAAAATCCACCTCACCTGTAAGCTCATTGGCAATTTGCAGCCCGTCTCTGCTGTAGTTATACACTCCCTCCCCACCACTGCCATACCATAGCTGATCTTCACTGATGCCATTGGTGCTGCAGAGCAGGAAAGACTTCTGCTCACTCATCAAAGCACCGTTGTTTGTGCTCATGGAATAGCGAAGCCTCAATGAAGATATCTCTTTGTTTTCCGGGATGGTTGCTCTCAGCAATCCCGGCTGATCTGCCCTGATTGCAGGAGAGGATCCAGGATTGTAGTTTGTAGGAATATCATCGCCGTTATGAAAGAATACTATCTCATTGGCGGCAAGGGTGCTAATCACCAGGGGTCCAACCCAGGCGCTCATTCCGGCGGCACCTGGATTTGAGCGCACATAACAATGATATTCGCTCATTTCACTCAAGCCACTTAGTGTAAACGGGCAGGAGTCAATGTTGACCAGCGTTCCCTCTGTTGTGGGATCAAAGCCCTGAGGCCCATAAAGGATGTCCCAATTGTTTACCGGGGGTACGCAATTCTCTTCCCAATTGATTACAGCCGAAACTGTGTTCACATCAGCCAGATGCAATCCCGTAGGCGCATTGATCTCCACATAGTAAACGGTGATGGCAAAGCTCCCGTCCTCCACAAAGTTGTAATCAGCATTTGAGCCGGAACCTCCGCTGGTGCGGAAGGCGTGGAGCTCAAAGCTGACCAGACCGGTGAGCCCGCTGGCAAGGCTAAGGCCGCCTCTGTTGTAGCTGCACCTGCCTTCAGGGATGGCTGCCACTCCGGAATAGACTTCTGCTTCGGTGGCGCCGTTTGTGGTGCAGACCAGGAACGATCTCTGATCCGCAATGCTGCTTCCGCTACGTGCTATCATGGAATAGCTCAGGTCAATGCGGTCAATCACTTTTCCATCCGGTATGTCCACCAGAATGGTGCTATACTCTGTGGCCCGGCTGGATGTGGTTGGGGCAGGATCAAAGGTGGTTGGCATCTCACCGGAAAAGCTGACCTGATAGTATCCGTTCTCCATCAGAGTCCTGAAGGCGCAGGGTCCGAACCAATCACTGCTTCCACCCTCCGGCAAGACTCTGCGTACGTAAAATTCATAGGAAGTGGAGGCTTGCAAACCACTTAAAAAGTACCCGCTTTCCGTGATCGACGGCACCAGATTAGCTTCGCTGAGGATATCAAAACCGGCCTCGCCCCAGCTCAGATCCCAACTTAGGTCTGTGGGATCATGACTATCCGACCAAGCCAGAGTGATAGAGTATGAATCTTCACCATAGTAATATAGCTCCATGGTGTCTGGATTCATTTCCATGGGCTCAGTATGGATCGTAATCGTCCAGGATGATCCTTCCACATAGTTGTAATCAGCGTTCGAGCCTGTTCCGCCACTGGAGCGGAAGGCATGCAGTTCAAACATTACCTGTCCAAACAAGCCATTGGCAAGATCCAGCCCTGTCCTGTCGTATTGATATGTTCCTGAGCTGTTTCCGGAACCGCTATAGACTTGGGGTTCGGTCTGGTTGTTGTTGACGCAAGAGAGGAAAGATTGCTGTTCCGCCATTGTGCAAGATCCCACCGCGGTCATTGAATACTGCAGGTCGATGGAGGAGATCATTTCCATATGGGGGACATAAATGGAAAAGACACCCGGTTCCAGGGCTCGGCTGGTGGTTGTGGGCAAATTATACAGGGTGGAAGAGATATCTCCACCCTCATAAACGATACTTATGGTAGATGCAATCAGATTTGAGCCACAAAGGCTTATCATAAGCAGCACAAATACATATGCAAAACACGCACGGGGAGAAATTGAAACAAAACTGAACCGGTGTTCGTTAAACTGACATAACATACTCTTATCCTCGATATTTAGATAATCTTGGCGATTTGAAATGTGTATGATAGTCCATCGTCGATAGGAAGTAGTTTTCATATGAACAAACTCGTCAACAACTTTTTAAACACATTAAGACCGTTGCACATTGAAGTGGGCAAAGCGCATGGTTTGGTGCAGGCAATCGAGGTAACTCCCGCCAATGTCCTTGATGGCCACATGCTGATTCCCCTGGTTGAGTCTCTGGAGCTTCCTGAAGAGACCGAAGTCCTTGCGGACAAGGGTTACTGCAGCCAAGAGAACGAAGATGCCTTGCACGAGAAGAATCTGGTCGCCAAGATCATGCGAAAGAAAAAGGGCTCTCTTCCCAATCGAGTGGGTGGTAGCTAAAAAAAAGTCTCCACCACCAGTCATCCCCGCTGCTTTACCCTTATTTCAGCACTATATCACCCCATAATCTCCGCATGGCAGGGGAGAATTATGGGGTGATATAGTGCTGAAGCCGTGGTGAACCAGGGAGCAGGAAGTGGGTGGGCATCTACTTGCTGTAAATAAGTTTGCGGGTGTTGGTGTGCGTGCCGTCGCTGATCTTCAGGAAATAGATCCCGCTGGCAAGGCTGGCTCCAAGATCAGAGCAGCCATCCCAGCTAAGCTCAGTTTGGCCTTTGGGCAAGCGATTAGTATGCCAGTGTTTCACCAATTGCCCCTTGAGATTGAAAATCTGCACCTTCAAAACCGCTTCCTTGGCGAGCTCAAGATTTATTTGCACTGACTGCCGGAAGGGATTGGGAAAGCTGGAAAGCACGTGGAATGCCGCTGGGGAGTTATGCTCGTCCTGAATTGCGGTTCCATAAGTCTCATAAACCAGGCTGCCGGAGATTTTCACAGAGTTGCGATGACGGTGAGAATTATCCACAAAGCAATACCAATTCTGTCCGGCGGGAATATCAAAGATGGCGGAGCCACTGGAAGCTGGATTTTGATAGCAGAATCCCGAAGCTTCTCCCATTAGCTGCCAGAAGATAACGTTATCAGCATCCAGCACCATAAACGCTGCATCGGAAGGGGAATCCACATATTTGTAGCTGAAGGATGGGGAACCCAGAATAGTGATATCATCCCAGAGGTTTTGGGCGCTGATGTAATAGCCGGGGCTTTCAAATGCCACCATAAAGCGGTGATCATCAACGGGATCGGGGGGTGAGCTGAGAGCCTCGAAAGCGGGAATTGGAGAGGGCTGATTGAGTGTAAAGAGATACTGATACATCTGATCATCCTCGGCGTTATCCGTCAATTGGGAAAAAGTACCCGGATTTTCGGGGTAAAGGGCAAAATCGGTTTCCACCCGGGCGCGATAGTTGTGGCCTTCGCCCACGCTGAAAGTTGCGATCCCGCTGTTGTCTGTGAACTGTTCGCAATCAAAACGGTTGCTGCCATCGAGGATAGCCAGCACGACTCTGGCGCCATCCACAGGATGCTGATTGCTATCTACCACCTGAATCCGGATCGTGGCATTACCCTCGGAATAGCGCTCTGTAACCGGGCTAAACAGGCCATCAGAGCGAATCTCAAAGACCGAGCCAAAGATCTTTCCCCAGCCGTTTTCATAGACCAGTGGATCATTAATGTATCCATTCACCGGTTCCCAGGCTACCCAGCCCTCATCCCAAAACTCGTTCCAGGTGTGATCGGTGGAAACAGAGAGGATGCTGGTGCAGGGGATGAGAGCGGTGCGGGCAACAGCAGAGGTGAGATCCGCATATTCGCCACAACGACCAAACCTTTTGGTGATAATCCGTACCGGCTGATGGGGGCGTTCGGCATTTGAAGTAAAGCTCATATTCTGATTTATCCACCACACAATGGCGTGAATGGCGTCATTTGTGCTATCATCGTGGTTAAATAGGGTCTGACATTGAGAAAGGGTGTCTGCCAGCACGGGATATCCTTCCTGATCCAGATTGAAGAGGTAATCCCGCCAAAACTTCCCCACCGGAGGCTCTGCAATGTTATTGGAGTGGTTTGAATTATTCTCCACCACGCTGGGATCGATATAGGCAGCAATCTCGTCGGATAGCTTGGGATGAACAATGTACCAATAATAGAGGTCACGGGGGAGATCTCTCTGCTGGATTAGTCCGGTAGAGTCCTTTTTGAAATAGCGTGTTGTAGAGTAATAGTTACCTCCGGCACTGGCGGAACCAACATCCCTAATCTCCACATAAGCAAGCTGACTATCAATGCTATAGATGCTCTGAGCGTTTTCAGTAAACAATTGAGGCGTAGCAAAATCAGAGTTCAGATAGGTAGTGGAAGAATGGGCAATGCAAAAAGCTACCTCATCCACATAGGGATCCTGGGTATTGAGAATCAGATCAGCCCACAAGTCCTGACGCTCTGGTTCCAGACTTGCCAATATGGTACTTAGTTCACTCTGCAGCCACAGAGGAGCTTTGGCGACAGCCTGAATGCCCTGTGCTCCAAGATTACCCATACTGCTGAAGGGGATGGCAGAATTGCTGATCAGATCAAATTGCAATCCATACTGCTGTTTGGCTGGCAAGCGCAGGTTCAGATCTAGTTCCAGACTAGGATACCACTCGTCCCGGTTGAACTCCTGGCCGGACTGAGGTGGAGCTACTTCGATCAAGTGATCTACAGGTATGGCATGAGAACTGATGACGTCTGAACAGGGGATTTCACTAACGGTTAGACCGCGTGGATTGCAAAACAAGAGCGTAACTGATATGCTAAGTGCAATAAACAACAGTGCTTTCATGGCTCACCTCAAGTGGTAAAACTTATAAGTTTCATCTAAGAAGTTTCAACATATGATGTCAATCAAAAAAACGAATTCAGCTCCAGGAAGGCAGCGTTTGGGATATGTGCTGCCCTGGCAGTTGGGAGATTATTTATAGTAATAAAGGGTCTGGGGGGTGTTTTCTGCTGCTTCGCTCAGGGTAAAATAGCCTTTCCCTTTGGCATCAAAGCAGATTGCTTCGCCTTGAGGCTCAAGTTTGTAGGGCATGTTTTTCCCTTTTTGGGACAAAGCCTGGGCAATCCCCTTCTTGCGATTCACCTTGAACCGGCGGATTGAGGTGTAGTTCTTCACCAGGATGTATT
>JALNYD010000187.1 GCA_023230025.1 Candidatus Cloacimonadota bacterium
CAAGCTTCGATTTACATAAATATGGTCACTTAGCAATCTGTCAAGTTGATACTTTTCCACTATCCGGTTTTCGGCTGTTTTCGGTTGGCTGGGATTTTTCCTTGAATGAAAGCGAATTTCGGTACGCGGATTGGTAGAAGCCTGATATGACTGATGGATTGACTATTGCGACTTTTTCATAGCACGCAGATTACGCAGATTACGCAGATTTAACATGGACGGTTGTGTTTTATCGGATTAATCAGTCTTATCAGTTCAATCTGCGTTCTATTATCCTAAAACGCCAAAACCTAAAACGTCAGTTCGATCAGTCAGTAAAAATCAGGTTTCTACTACTTCAGCATAATCATCTTGCCGCTATCGCTATACGATCCGCTGCTCAGCTTATAGAAATATACACCGGAGCCCAGTTCAGAACCGTGGGCGTCTTTACCATCCCAGGCCACACTGTGTTCTCCGGCCGATTTCACCGAGTTTTCCAGGCGCCGTACCATCTGTCCCTTGAGGTTATAGATCTCCAGGGTCACGGGACCTCGTTCTTTCAGGGAATAGCGGATGCTCGTAACTGGGTTGAAAGGATTGGGGTAGTTTCCTAATAGTCGGGTAGTTAGTTCCGGGCTTTGGCCATCGGTATTGCTCAGCGGGATGCCAACCCCGGAGATTTCGACCAGGTGCGGATTGTCATCCATGTTGTCCGTGATCCTTAGTGTGGCATGATGATTCCCGATATCGGTAGGAAGGTAGCGAATAACCAGGCTTTGGCTCTCTGAGGCTTGAAGAATTATCGGCAAGTCAGGAAACTGGGTGTCAACTATCTGGAACATTTCACTGCCGTCTCAGGCTCTCTCGAACTGACTCCAACCTCCTTAGCCGTGGTCGGGATGCCGTCACAATGCGGTCATAAAAGTGACGGCAAAGTGACCGCATCATGAGGATGACTAAGTGGGGGAGACGAGACGGATAGCCGGCATTTCCCGGCTCCTGATCATTCCTGACTGGTGATTGAATTCTAGTTATTCAGAAGCTATCAATTCTTGTGGAAATCACTTAAAAGATCGTTGAATAATCAGTGTCATTGGCTGCAGAGCTTGTGCGATGACTCAAAAACCGTGGTATTGTCACTCTAGCTCCATTGTTACCTTAGTTTAGATAGAAGGGGGATAGGATTGCAGACGTCTCGTCTGCATAAGCAGCGGAGCTGCTTTGGTTTACGGAACTCTGTTCCGTTTCGACACGAGACGTGTCGAATCCTATGGTTTTTAGAACTGATAATGAAAGCCTGGGGATAGGATTGCAGACGTCTCATCTGCATAAGCAGCGGAGCTGCTTTGGTTTACGGAACTCCGTTCCGTTTCGACACGAGACGTGTCGAATCCTATGGTTTTCAGAACTGATAATGAAAGCCTGGGGATAGGATTGCAGACGTCTCGTCTGCATAAGCAGCGGAGCTGCTTTGGTTTACGGAACTCCGTTCCGTTTCGACACGAGACGTGTCGAATCCTATGTCCGGGTTTGATACCCATCCTACTAACAACCCGGGGTTGCGCTGCGCTGCACCCTGGGTTATGGAATTGAAGGGGGTGCTTCTCAAACCTGCATCGGATGGGTTATCTTAGGTTTATCAACAGCCGGCACCTTTAGGTACCAGGATCAGAATATGGAACTGGTTCCGGGTTGTCAAAAAGAATATACTGCATTGGACTATATCTTCACAAATATATCGTCTGAACAGGTCGTCGCTGCGAAGTCTCTTTGCAGAAGCAGGACTCTCCCGCTGATATTTTTCTTGACATGATATCGGTAGGGATAAAAGTGACATCTAAGGTAGAGAAGCCAGATAAAGGCTGATAAGTTGTTATGGTACCCGCACTTGCGGTTTTGATAGCTACATTTGTTAGCTATTTTTTTTGATGCGAATGCGCTTTACAAAACGCCGAAGCTGACGTTTACTTAGTCAGAACAGCTATCATAAATACAGAACAAAAGGAAGAAACAGTGGAATATTATCGAACTCAAGTGGAAGACATCGCCAGGAAGATATGCACTCAGATGCATTTGGCCTTGTACGATGTAGATGAAAAGATGTCCGGCAAGGGACGTATCATCATTGTGTATCTCACCAAGATTGGCGGAGTGACATTGGATGAGTGTGCCCGGTTCAGCCGCAGCTTGAGTGATGAACTGGAAGCTTTTGATCTGATTCCTGAACGATACTTTTTGGAGGTATCCAGTCCTGGATTGGAGCGTCCGTTGAAGCTAAAGAGTCATTGGGTGAGCGCAATCAACGAAAAGGTTGCCGTGCAATGGACCAATGAAGAAGAGAAGCTTTCCAATATGGGCTCGCTGATTGAGGTAAATCAGGATACCATTGTTTTGGATGATCGTGGAACTCTGGTGGAGATTCCTCTAAAATCCATATCCAGAGCGAAAACTGTATATTTGGGGTTACCCAGAGGTGAAGAAGATGAGCGTTAATATTCTGGATGCGGTGAACAAACTTGCCGTAATCAAACAATTGGATGGCCATCTGATCCAGGAGATCGTGGTGGAAGCCATCACCAGCACTCTATCCAAAAAGCTTGGTGAAGAGAACGAACTGGAAGTGTATATCGATTCAGCTTCCAGTGGGATCAAAGCGCGGTTCAAGTGTCTGGTGGTGGAGCTGGAAAACTCTTTGGGTGAGATCTCTCTGAGCGAAGCCAGAGAAAACTATGATGCCCATGCAGCTTTGGGTGATTATATTCAGAAAGAACTGAGCCTGTATGAGTTTGAACCCAAGCTTGTCAAGACTGCCCAGAAGATAATCCAGGATCGCATCCGCAATCTGGAAGACGAGAAAATCCAGAACGATTTTAACAAGCAGAAGCACACGATTGTTTCTGGCAAGATAAAGACTATTGATGAGAACAACGGTGGCTATCGTATTGATTTGGGTTACACGGATGCGCTGTTGCCCCTGGATGAACAGATTGAGAACGAGTTTTACCGCGTTGGTGACAACATCAAAGCCTATGTCACCAATATCCGCAGTGGTTCAAACGGTGTGACAGTGATTCTTTCACGCACCAATCCGGAGTTTGTCAAGAAACTCTTTGAAGCTGAGATTCCGGCCATTTCTGCTGGTACACTCAGGATTCGCAAGATTGTTCGAGAACCCGGGATTCGCACCAAGGTTGAGCTGGAAGGACTTGATCCCAAGCTGGATCCGATCACAGAATGCGTTGGCCCAAAGGGTACCCGTATCGACAGCATCCGTAAAGAATTACACGGCGAGCAGATTGACATCGTGGTATACAGTGAGGATCCCGAAAAGCTGATCGAGAATGCCTTGGGCATTCACAATGTCAAGCGGGTCATCATCGAGCGCAACCGTGCTGCCAGTGTGATTGTGGATGAAGCCGATAAGGTGATGGCAATTGGCAAACAGGGAAAAAACGTGAAACTGGCTGCCAAACTGACTGGTCTCAAGATCGATATATTTACCACCGAAGAGTTTGAAGAAAAGATGTCCAAAGAACGTCGTACTGTAAGCCATATCACTGAGCTTGACGGGGTGACACCCAAGATTGCCGAAGTATTGCGAAATGCAGGTTACACCAGCGTTCAGGATATCTTCACTGCCAGCGTGAACGAGCTTGCTGCGCTGGAAGGGATGGGACAAAAAACAGCTGAGAAGCTAAAGGAAAGCGCAAAGTATTTCTAATGCCAAATCATTATAGTAAAGCTGGCCACAATCCAATTCGCACCTGCGTGGTGTGCCGGCAGAAAAGCGCTAAATCCCATCTATTGCCCTTTGTAGTATTACCAGGAGGGATCGTTTATGATCTTTCTGGCAAATTGCAATGCCGCAAGCTATATCACTGTCCGGGCTGTTTGGAGTTATTACCAAAATGGCGCAAGCGCAGAAACAAGAGCAGGGCAGTATGAGCAAAGAAGCCAAAATTATGAACTTGATGCAATTTGCCCGCAAGGCGGGTAAACTTAGCGCAGGAACTGATGCCTGCTTGAGAGAACTGCATCACAAACACATACATCTGATAATTGTCGCAGCGGACACGGCCGAGCGTACGGTAACCCGTGTTAAGAATGATCTTCGCGAACAGAATAGCAAAGTCATGATGATAGAGCTAAGTTCGCAACAAGAACTAAGCGCAGCCCTTGGTTTACATCTAACGGGCGTGTATGGCATAAGCGATAAAAACTTTGCTGCCAAGATGATCGAATATTGGCAGTCTTGAAGTGGAGGAACCTTGCAGATACGAGTACATGAATTAGCCAAGGAACTCAAGATCAGTACCATGGCTCTAAAAAAGCATCTTACAGATCTTGGTGTGATTACCAAAAGCCACATGAGCATTATTGATGAAGAAGTGGCGAACAAGATCCGTGAAAAATACAACGAGCAGGTGGATGCTGAAAAAAGAGCAGAGAAAGACCGTAAAAAACTGATAGAATTGCGTCATCAGGCCAAGAAAGCTGAAGAACATCCCTTTAAAAGCACTGAAGTGGTGGTTCCAGAAGCTCCTGTAGCAAAGGTTGAGGAAGTTCAACCCGAAGTGGTTCCAGCGGAAGAGCCTAAATCCGAGATCAAGAAGGAAAGCAAGGCTAAACCTGCCGTCAAGCCAGTACCCAAGGAAGAACCCAAGAAGGATACTAAGGCTGAAGAAACCGCAGAATCAACTCCCGAAAAGCTGCCATCTTTCTTTGAACAACAAGAACAGAAAGCCCGGGAAGAAGCCAAGAAACACAGGGACAAACTGGATATCCGGGTTCCATATCAACAGGCAACTCCACCCCAACGCAAGTCTGAACCCAAGAAAAGCCCTGCTGATCGACCACGCCGCTCTCAAAGCAGTCGCAGCACCATGCCCACACCGCCTCCTCCACCACCGCCTGTGATTCCTGATAAAAAGGACCTTGAAAAGAAATTTGGTAAGGTGAAGCCCGTTCATGAGGATCTTGGCGATAAGAGCAAACATAAAAAGGCTATTATATCCAGCACCAAAAAGAACAAAACCAAGGCCATTGAGCCCATAGAAATTGACGAAGCTGCCATCTCCAGAAGCATTAAGAAGGTGATGCAGAAGACTACCAAGCGAAAAAAATACCACCGTGAAGCTCAGAACGTGGTGGATCGCGGTAGTGAAATCGTGATCAGAGAGTTTACCTCCGTATCCGAGCTGGCAAAAATCATGAACGTTCCTGCCAGCGAGATTATCTCCAAGTTCTTTATGATGGGACAGTTGGTTACCATGAATCAACGACTGGACAAGGACTCCCTGGAAATGATCTGCGATGAGTTCAGCGTTGAGTTCAGATTCGAAGACGAATACGGCACGGACATCATCGAGCAAGAACTGGAGCAATATTCTGATGTGCCAGATGAACCACGTGCACCGGTAGTGACGATCATGGGCCATGTGGATCACGGTAAAACTTCCATATTGGATTACATCCGCAACGAAAACATAGTAGCCGGCGAATCGGGTGGCATCACTCAACATATTGGTGCCTATCAGATTGAGATTAATAAGCACAAGATCACCTTCCTGGATACACCCGGGCATGAAGCTTTTACAGCCATGCGCGCTCGCGGTGCAAACGTTACTGATATTGCCGTGATCGTGGTGGCGGCAACCGAAGGTGTGAAACCTCAAACCAGGGAAGCCATTGATCATGCCAAGGCGGCCGGAGT
>JALNYD010000188.1 GCA_023230025.1 Candidatus Cloacimonadota bacterium
ACTTGATTATCTGAGCCATTCCAAGCATGGAGAAACCCAGCAAGATGGAATGCCCTGCTTCTGGGCAAAAGAAAAGGAAGAACTCAAACCAATGAATTCTTCCTTATTTATGGGCAACTCCTGCGTTTAATACCGAAACTGACTTTTGCCGTTTAGTTTACAACCATACGGCGAAAAGCCAAACAATACGGCAATTCTATAATTATATATATTATATGTAATTATTAAGATTAACACACTTCTCACTTTTCCGTAACGCCGTATGGTACCAAATTGCCAGTAAGTATTTTTGTAAACGCCATATAGTATCAACAGAATCAAAAACCAATCAAAACTATTCCTCTAATGAAATTAGCGAAGTTGTCCTCTCTTGAAAATCCTACGCCAGATAGTTCAACCGTACGGCAAAAGGATTGAACCATACGGCATTTTGTTTTTGTACGTTTTGCTCCTCATAAAGTCATTCTGGAAATACTGGCTCATAGCCCATATAAAATGAAAGCGCCCTCTGTCAAAAGGACGCCCCGATACTCATGAAAACAAAAAATGGATGCGGTTCTACCAATATTCCTTTGGTGGAATTTTCGGGTCTCTTTTCTTCTTTCTGCCAAATCGCGCCAAAATATAGCACTCGTGGCTGCAGTACTTTCGGTGGTGATTACCCCATGTTGTGAACTGCTTACCACAATAAGCACAATTCAGAGTCTTAAGACTTCCAGCTCTGGGCACCCCTTCCTCCGAATGCTCATTCCACCATGCCTTTCTGCATTCATCAGAACAATAAAGCCTTTTTCGTCCGAGCGAATACGGGATGGTCTGACCGCAGTAACGGCATTTGCTCCCATGCTTATCATCATCAAAATTGGTTTTGATCTCAATTTCCTCTGATGGTTGTTTCACGACCGTGGGTTCTTGGGAAGAAAGAAAGGCCTCGACAATGCCAGGCTTTGGAAGACTGTCATCAATATCATTCTCACTTTGCTCATCCGGCTTCACAGAAATAGGCATTGGCTTGGTTCCTTTTTGAGTCAAAAGCAACGCAGGCACCATTGTGCCTTTTGCAAGATTATAATCGCCTCTGTAGCCAGACTTGACAGTAATAACACATTTGACTGCAAACCCGAACTTCTGGAATTCCAGAAGAACAAGGCCCAAGTTGTCATAGAAGCCCGAGATGGTAAATACATCAATCTCCATTTGAATAAGGGTTCCGGCAATTGTTGGAACATCCTGCTCAATGATGACATCGCAGAAGTCCAGCAGAGTGTTCTTCTCCCTCATGGTTCGGCGATAGGCGTCGGAGATGGTCTGGATGCTGCTCTCCAGTCTTGGCATGTTCTCAAATAACTCAATCTTTCTCATCAGGCTTCCTTTGATAGACACTTCTTTGGTTTTGTGCATCTATCACTCTTGTTCGGCTGAAATGCAAGCTAATTCTTCCTATGAAGATTGGTTTCTCCTTATAACAAGCAAATGGCCTCCAGTCCTGTCCTGTGGCTGGAAGCCATTCGTCGCTTGTATTGAATGTGTCAGGAAAGAAGCCCTCCTGAAATGACCGTTCCGTCCTTGAACACAACGTTTATCCTGGTCCTTGAGTAGACCACGATGTAATCCACCAAGATCAGGAACTGGTCACCGCTGAACCTTTTGACCGGGCTCTGCTTGGAGAGCTTACTGAGGAATGCGGTGATGGACGCCTTTCGCAGTTTCTTGTTGCTGATGGCTTCCGACAGTTTATAACCCTCATCCTGGTTCTCATTGAGGCGCTTGACCAAGGCTTTGTAGTCAGCCATCTCCTGAGAATCCGCAGAAGAGACCGGACCGGAAAGGTCCTGCTCCATTCTGGCGACTATCTGCACCCTCTCATCGTCCAATTCCGCCTTTTTTCTTTCAAGCTCACTGGTGTCCAGGACTTTCAGAATTGTGTCCTCCACTTTCTTTTTGACCTCATCAGCATTTTCGATAAGCTCGTTGACAGCCTTGATGTAGACTTCCTCGAGCTCAGTCTCAAGGAGATGGGGCGTGGTGCATTTCCTGTCATTGTTGAACTTGTTGAGGCATTGCCAGACGGTCCTACGGTACTTGTCGTTGGAATGCCAAACCTTGGGACCATAGATGGAGCCGCAATCCGCGCATTTCACTCTCCCTGAGAAAGGGCTGGTGCATCCATGAGGCACCCTCTGACCAAGCTTCGAGAGCCTGACCTGCGCCGCCTCGAACTGCTCGCGCGGGATGATGGCCGGATGGTTGTTCTCGACCAGGTACATGGGGACCTCGCCATGATTCACCTTGGTCTTCTTCGTCAGGAAGTCGACCGTATAGGTCTTCTGGAGAATGGCGTTGCCCTCGTACTTCTCGTTTTTCAATATCCCAACAATGGTCCCGTCTCTCCAGACGTCCTTTCCTGTCACGGTCTTTATGCCTTGCCTTGTGAGTTCGGATGCTATGAAGAGCGGCGCCTTGCCCATGAGAAACTCGGAGAAGATGAAGCGGACAATCTTGGCCTGCTCCTCGTTGATGACAAGCTCGCCATCCGGCCCCTTGTCATAGCCAAGGAAATTCTTGTATCCGACGATAACCTTGCCGCTGGCGAGGCGCTTGCGGATGCCCCAGGTCACATTCTCCGAGATGCTCCTGGACTCCTCCTGGGCCAAGGAGCTCATGATTGTAAGCAACACCTCCCCCTTTCCGTCGAAGGTCCAGATGTTCTCCTTCTCGAACGCCAATTCTTTACAATAAAAGCGTTTAGTATTGTTGAAAACAGCGCGTAGCGTTGCGTATCGTGGGGTGTCGGACTGTGTATCGTTGAGTATCGTCGAGCACCGTTTAGGGGATTGAAACACCAAACAAACACCAGAACTTCCGGCAAGCTGTGTCCGCCGTACATTCTGGTGCAAAAGTGTGAAACTCTGCTTTTCGGATGTGTCTCAAATACCCACATCGCCCAAAGCCTTGCTGATGGCATCGGAGGCTTTTTCCAGGGTCTCGTTGAAGATATGCGCGTAGATGTTCTCGGTGGTTTTCGTGTCCCTGTGTCCCAGATGCTCGCTTATCACCTTCACCGGTACACCCATGTTGATCAGGAGCGAGGCATTGGCGTGGCGCAGGTCGTGGATGTGCACATCGGGGAAATCATGCCGCTCGAGCAGCCGCTTGAATTGCAGGTTGATGTAATTGTTGTTGATGTAATTTCCGAACATACCGGTGAAAACGACACCCTTTTCGACCCACTTGTCACCCACCTCAATTTTTCTCTGTTCCTGCCACTCGCGTTGCTCTTTCAGGAGCTGGACCACCTGCGGGGGGAGTGCAATGCAACGGACGCTGCTCTTAGTCTTGGGGGTGGTGACGTGATATTCGCCGCCCAGCCGGTACAGGTTGTGCTTGACCGACAGTTGGGCCTTGTCGAGGTCCACATCCTTCCAATGCAGGGCTGTGAGCTCGTTCACGCGCATGCCGGTGAACAGGAGCATCCTGATCAGCTTTGTCAACTGGGGGCTTACCAGTTCATCGAGAACCTCGAGCAGGGCCCTGCACTGGTCGGCATCAAGGAATTCCTTCTGCTTTTCCTCCCCCGAGGAAGGGGTGGTTGCATTGGTCACCGGATTCTTTACGATGAGTTCCTTCTTGACCGCCGTAGAGAAGATGGGCGATAGGGCGGTGCGGATCCTCTTGATGGTCCCGACCTGAAGGCCGCCTCCGCTGTTGACCATTACGAACAATTCACCGAGGTTCTTTCCCAGGGCCTGGGCGATCTTCTCGGCCTTGCGCTTGGTGACCGTACCCCCAGTGCCAAGAGTCTGGAGGGTACCCATGCAGAGTCCAGTTCTGCGTGAGAGCGGCCTGCGCACCCCCCATCCGAGGGTGTCCACATCCTTGAGCCGGTACGATTCCGCCAACCGGCCGTTGGTGAACAGCTCATTGAACAACCTGTCGATCTTGGCCGTATTGATGTCCTTGATCCTCAGGTGCCCGATGAACGGCATCACGTACAGGTCCATGAGGTAGCGGTTTGCCGCATAGGTGGTCGGCTTGAGCTTGTGGATTGCGATCTCCTCGTAATACCACTTCTGGAGTTCTGAGAACTTGAGGTTCTCGTTGAGGTTGGTCATGCCCTGGCAATGCTTCTCGAACTCGTAGGCATAGGCCTTCGCCAGCTTCTCCCCCTTGCCCTCGGTCACACCCTCGGGAGGGGTGAAGGTCGTCGTTTTCCTGATCTGCTTCCCGTTCAGGCCGTAGCCGAGCGAGACCATGATGCGGTAGGTGTCCCCGCGCTTGCTGATGCTTGGCATCCTGCTGTATCTCCTTGCAAACAAATGATTCTGGGTACCATACATCCCTCCAAAGCGCTGGACAGTCAACCCGACAGCCCTTGATGCTCAGTGGACATCGATGCCGAGGTCCCTCTTGTTGAGTTCCCTGCGGATGAACTCCTGCACATATACCTGAAGGTCCCACAGGAAGTACCCCGCGATGTTCAGGCCTTCCGGTCCTTTCGGGGCATCAGGAGCCATGAGGGCTTTGAGATTCGAAGCCTTGCAGCTCACATCCTCGATGAATGTATAGAAATCCCCGTCGGAGAGCAGTTCGTCAATGACACCCAGCGTATCGGGGAATTGCTTCGCCGTCTTGAGCTGGGAGATCGCTTGTTCCGAAAGCCCCAGCTCCTCGTTGATTGCCTTGTTCTCACTGCTGACGCCGGTGAGCAGGTAGTCGACCGAAACACCGAAGAAGGCTGCAATCCTGACAAGGATGTCGGGGGAGGGCTGGGTGTCGCCGTTGCGGTACAGGCTGATGCTCTGCTGCCTGGTCCCCACAGCCTCTCCCAGTTCCTTCAATGTCGTTCTCTTTCCCGTCTGCGGATGTTTCTCCAGCAATTCCCTGAGGATCGCGGGGAACGTACTCCTGGCATCAATCGCCGCTTGTATCGTCATGTCTATACTCCCTTGATTTACGAATTACTTGTGCATTGTCTTTCTTGTTTCGTTTTCATTGACCTTTCTTTTCTCTTGTACTAAGTTAAACATATCAAGTATAGCGAAACTTTGCAAGCGAAAGATGAAGCGAAACGAACAATCTCCCGAGGAGGCAGGCATGACGGCAAAGGAACTCAAGGACGCAGCCCTCACAGAAAAACGCGCCTACTACCGCAAGTGGCGGAGGGACAATCCCGACAAGGTGAAGGCGCACAACGAGAACTACTGGAGAAAGCGGGCCTTGCTGAGGGCAGAGGCCGAGAACCAGGAACAGCGGTAGGAGAGTGCAGGCATGGATGGAAACAGCAAGCCGCCCAGGATGATGAGCATACGCGAGATAGCGGCCACAGGGCTGCTGCCCGAGCATGCGCTCAGGCTGATGCTCAAGGCCGGCAAGCTGCCTGCCATACACATCGGCAAGAAGGCCCTGATCAACTACGACCGGCTGTGCGAGGCCCTGCATGGGCTCACCGCCGATGTCTCAACCAAGGAAGAACAGCCTTGGTGACGGCCCCTGCCAGGAGGATGACGATGGGAATGACGATGCAGGAGCTGAAGGGGAGGAATCTCTGGATCTGCTGGAACTACGTGGTGCGCGAAGGGAAGAAAACCAAGGTCCCCTGCACCGTCACAGGCGGCGCCTGCGGAACCGACGAAAAGTTTACATCCACCTGGGTGACCTACGCCGAGGCCAAGGCTGCAGCCGCA
>JALNYD010000189.1 GCA_023230025.1 Candidatus Cloacimonadota bacterium
ATTTGCGGGAGCAGATTTGGCAAACGATGGATGACTCCCGGTGGAGTTAACTATGCAATTACTAAACAACAAGCCAGGGTTTTGGAAAGTACGTTACAGAAAGCCAGAACTCAGATCATCGATTGTGCTGAAGCGATGTTTGCCAATAGCAGCGTAGTCACCCGTTTTGATGACACTGGAGTATTGAAGCTTCAAGATGCTCTGGCCTTGGGTCTTAGCGGCATCACGGCAAAAGCATCTGGAATGATTGTGGATGCCAGAATGGATTATCCCTGCATAGAAAACTCAAACTTCGTAGCGCTGACTCAGAGCGGTGGCGATGTGTATGCAAGAGCATATCTGCGTTATCAGGAGATCCTGCAGTCCTTGCAAATGATACTTTCCGAGATAAATCAGATAAATTTTCAGCAAGCCATAAGCGCTCCGATCAATTCTCTGGCTCCAAACAGCATCTGCAGCTCAATCGTTGAAGGCTGGCGAGGTAGAATTGTCCACACTGCGAAAACTGATGCGGAAGGCAAACCAATCTGGTATCGGATCACCGATCCATCTCTGATCAATTGGCAGGCTTTGGCTTTGGTGATGCGGGGTACAGCTATATCGGATTTCCCGATCTGCAACAAAAGTTTTGATTTATCCTATTGTGGGAGTGATCTATAATGTTCAACCTGATTAAAGCGAGGATCCGCCACGGTTATCAAGCCATCCCCAATCCTTTGAAGACGCAGATTCATCCCAGCTTCCCAGGACGCCCCAGCTTGTCCGGCAAAGCTGATCTGGAAGCACTAAACAGGCTTTGTCCAGTGTCGGCCTTTGAGAAGAAGGGACTGGACTTGGGGAAATGTGTCTTTTGTGGGCTTTGCGAAAGGAGATATCCGGATTGGATTTGTTTCAACCCGGATTTTAAGATTGCCGCAGATAAACGGGAAAATCTGATCATCACACCCGAGCAAGCGACAATGCCGCCAATTCAAGCGATCAAGGGATTCAAGCATTCATTTGCCATGCGCAATGTCAGCGCTGGCGGGTGTAATGCCTGTGAATTGGAACTGGGAGCCAGCAACAATGTGAACTTTGATATTGGACGCTATGGGATCGAGATTGTAGCGTCTCCCCGACATGCCGATGCGGTGATCGTAACCGGTCCGATCAGCAAGAATATGGCAGATGCACTGCACGCCACCTGGCAAGCTACGCCTCAACCCAGATATCTGATCCTATGCGGAAGCTGTGCTATCAGCGGTGGGGTATTCTCGAACTCTGTTCAGCTAGATCGCAGCTTTTTGAGCCATTGGCAAGCATGCCTGTATATTCCAGGCTGCCCGGTACATCCCTTATCGATCGTGCATGGCATCCACAGTTTGATGGGGGCAAAATGAGTATCGGATTTCTGATCCTTTTTTTGGCGATAATACCTGCTTTGTGGAAGCGATCGGGACTCTTCAGCATACTTTGGTTGCTGGGCTCGGGGATCATTGCCTTTGAATATCTGGAAGTGATCTATTCCCGCACAGTGCAGGATTTTCTGATTAGCTTCCCCTATCCGATTGGGACTGCCAATATTGGGATAAGCAAGCTTTCAGCGTTCTTTGGCACTGTCTTTGCCATTGGCCTGCCCCTTGGAATGCTCTATGGACATTTTTATCTGAAGCAGCATCCTTCTGAAGGAATACGTTCTCATCTATTCTGGCTGGGAATTCTGGGGCTTAGTATGCATGGGATACTCTGGATGAAGCATTCGTTGCTTTTCCTTATGGTTTGGGAATTGATGAGTATTTCATCCTTCTTCTGTGTTATTCATGATCGCCAGCAAAGCTTGAAAGCGGGATTGAATTATATCATAACCATGCAAATCGGAGCTGCTTTCTTGATGGTGGGATTTGGGCTGATGTTCATTCTTACAGGAAGCTTTGATTTCAATGGTCTGGAAAATATGCCCAGGCTTCCAATGTATCTGCTGCTTATTGGCTTTGCCTTCAAAGCAGGTTTTGTGCCTCTGGCATCCTGGCTACCCCAGGCGCATCCGGTGGCTCCGGCTCATGTATCAGGAATGATGAGTGGGCTGATGATCAAGGCCGGACTTTATGGAATAATCCTGATTTTGCTTACAAATGCCTTTAGCCTGTGGGAAATCCTGGTTTTCTGCCTGCTCTCGATTATCAGTGCATTTTGGGGTGTTATCCATGCCATGGTGAGCACAAATATCAAAAAAGTGCTGGCATATTCATCAATCGAGAATATCGGCATCATTGGAATCGGCCTTTGCGTGGGCTTGCTTGGCAAGGATGCTGGAATCCCCGCCATGGCTACTCTGGGCTTTGCGGGAGCCTTTCTCCACATTTTTTTCCATTCGATGTTCAAGGCTTTGCTGTTCTATCTTTCCGGCAATGTTCTGGTAGCCAGTCATACCTTGGAGATTGATAAATTGGGAGGTTTGGCAAAATCTATGCCCTTCACTGCTGTTTATTTCCTGGTGGGTACTATTGCTATATCTGCACTCCCTCTGGGCAATGGATTCATCAGTGAGTTTACAATTTTGTACGGAATCTTCCACGCCATGGGAGCAAATGATCTACCAGCCATGGTGTTTGGAGCAGTTCTGCTATCGGTTTTAGCCTTTGTGGGAGCTTTAGCCTTGATTGCATTTTCCAAGCTATTCGCAATCATATTCCTGGGTGAAGCCCGCCAGGAGGAGGCCAGAAATGCCCAGGAATGCCCGCGAGGAATGCGTATCCCGCAGTTAGTTTTAGGATTGGGAATATTAGCAACTGGCGGCATAGCTAATCTTGGCTTACGCTTTGTGAAGCCAATCCTGAGATGGATGGCTTTGGATATGACGATGATACGTGATTTTCAGACAACTCTGAATCAAGTGAGCATAGTCCTGGCGATAGTGGTTTTGCTAAGTGCTTTGCTCTATCTGATCCGGCGAATGTGTGTGCGTGAAAGTATCTCGGCTACCTGGGGATGTGGATATCAGAAGCCAAATCCCAGGATGCAATATGGCTCCTATGCTTTCGTGCATCCACTCTCCTATTTTCTAAAGCCCTTTATCCTTTTTAGCAAGAAGCAAAAACAAGGCGATATGGCCAAAGGAATCAATCCTATCAATTCCATGGAAGCTGTCGATCCCATCTTCAAATACATCGTGGAACCTGTCAGCAAGGCTATGAGCTGGTTCTTTGAGCTTTTTTCACATATCCATAACGGAAAGACCAATTCCTACATAGCCTGGTGCCTGGGCTTCCTGATTCTGATCATAATCTGGGTATTGGGGGTAAGATGATTAGTTTACTTTGGATCCTTCTACTTCCCCTGTTTATGCCAGGATTGATTTCACGCGTCAAGGCGATCATGGTTGGACGAAAAGGACAAAGCCTCCTGCAACCTTATTATCACTTTTTGAAGCTGCTTCGCAAGGATGAGGTGATCAGCAGCAGCGCTTCCTTTATTACCCGTCTGGCACCGTCAATAGCTTTGTCAGCAACGCTCTGTGCAGCTCTATTTGTGCCAGTTGGAAGATCCAGTTCGCTGCTAAGCTTTCAGGGAGATTTCATCCTTGTACTCTATTTACTGGCTCTTGCTAAAGGCATCATGGTATTGGCTGCCATGGATAGCGGGAGCAGTTTTGAAGGGATGGGAGCCAGCCGGGAGATTAGTTTTACAGCATTTTTGGAGCCTGCATTTATGCTGATCATGGCAGGCCTTATCTTCACTTCTGGTTTCACTTCTCTCAATAGCCTGCTTGATTCATATATCATCAACAATCATGAAGTATGGAGTCTGGTGGTGGGGGCATTCACGATTTTTGCCCTGTTCATTATGCTCCTGGTAGAATCAGCCCGAGTTCCCTTTGATGATCCAAACACTCATTTGGAGCTGACTATGATTCATGAGGTGATGATTTTGGATTACAGCGGCTTCTCCCTGGGGCTGATTCACTATACAGCAGCTTTGAAAATGCTGATCTACGCATCTCTGATCGCTCAGATCATGATTCCACAGAATGCGCAGTGGCATATGGGGTGGTATTTGCTCTGCGTTCTGGGATTAGGGCTGGTCACAGGAATTGTGGAAAGCATGATGGCACGCTTTCGAATGAACCGCAATCTGGAATTGGTTCTGGTGCCACTGTCAATATCAGTGTTGGCAATTGCAGCCTTGATTGCTCGCAGTCTGGGAGGTTGGTAATGTTGGAAATCCTGGTTTTAGCATTTGGAGTAACTTTGCTGTTTGCATCTGTCACAAACATGTTGCATTCTTTGATCCGCATCCTTGTAGTCCAGGGATTGATCCTCTTTGCGGTAACCTTGCTCAAAAGTACGCAATTGAATTGGCTCAGCTTTGGCTTCATTGCGCTGGAAACGCTTATTTTCAAGACGATCTTGATCCCTTGGTTTCTTTCCGATACTATTCGTCATAATGCCATCCATCGAGAAGTGGAAGCTTATGTATCAAACTTCTTCTCATTGGCTTTGATGAGCGTGATCTTTCTTGGCAGCTTTGCATTAGCTATATTTTCCGAACAGCAATCCGGAAAGCTTTTCCCCCTGGAGTTTGGCATTGCATTTGCCACAATCATCAAAGGCCTGTTTATCATAATCGCAAATAAGAAACTGATCACACATCTGATGGGTTACCTGATCATGGAAAATGGGATCTTCTTGTTATCATTGGCAGTTGGAGGAGATTTGCCTCATATCATATCATTGGGTATTTCGCTTGACATCATGCTTTCTGTATTGATTGCAGTGCTATTTATCAAACGGATCAAATCCACCTTTGATGATGCGGACAGCCCCGGACATCTGAGGGAGGATTGATGCTGCCTATCATACTTTTTGCTTATCCCATCCTGGCATCCCTGGTAGCCTTGATACTTGACCGCAATCTGAAGCTTGAACTTCTGGTATTACTCCATGCCCTACTGCATATTAGCATTGGCATCTATGGTTTTCTAAACAGAGGTAATCTGGGAAGCATGGATGATCTGGGTTTGTTCATGTTTCTGATCACCTCTTTTTTGTATCTTGCAGTAGCATTTTATCGTATTAATTCAGGCACAGAGCATGCCCTGAAAGCATATCGGATTCACAGTATCTTTTTGATGCTCTTCATTGCGGCAATGGACGCAGCCTGTCTGGTGAAGGACATCGGGCTGATCTGGGT
Organism: Candidatus Cloacimonadota bacterium; assembly: GCA_023230025.1. Classification (GTDB taxonomy): domain Bacteria; phylum Cloacimonadota; class Cloacimonadia; order Cloacimonadales; family Cloacimonadaceae; genus UBA5456. The sequence goes on from JALNYD010000189.1 coordinate 5,170, forward strand.
ATTTGTTGAAGCTACAACTATTACATCCGCAATGCTGATCAGTTTTGAGAACAGTAAAAGTTCACTGGAAGCTGCCTGGAAGTACCTGTTTATCTGCAGCGTGGGCATCGCTTTGGCCTTTGTGGGTATCCTTCTGTTTGTACTGGCTCAACCAGAACAAGCCAGTCTGCATCTTGGCAAGATCCAGGTTCATACCCTATCCCCGTTTTGGCTGAAGCTTTCGTTCATCTTTATTCTGGTGGGATTTGGTACAAAGATTGGTCTGGCTCCCCTGCATTTCTGGTTGCCTGATGCTCATTCTGAAGCTCCAGCGCCAGTATCGGCTTTGTTGTCCGGAGCTCTATTGAATACTGCGCTCCTTCCGGTTTTGCGCATTGATCGCATTATGAGGAATGCTGGAATGGGTAATTTGGCTCAGGATTTGTACCTTGTCATGGGCTTCTTAAGCGTGTTTGTAGCAACTGTGTTT
>JALNYD010000017.1 GCA_023230025.1 Candidatus Cloacimonadota bacterium
AGAGCATGAAGGACATGCAAAGCCCAGTCCTGCGTTTTTATCTGGATTGCTTCGCCAGCGCGTATCAATTGCGTGATTATGTCTTGAGCGAATTTGGGGACAAAATCCCCAAAGAGTATTCGGCAGATATCGTGGTAAACAAGCATAATCCCTTTTATGACAAAGAGCTAGAGCTGGAAATAGTGCATCACCAGCAGATGGGAATTGAAGGTTCATTGCAGATCACTGATCCCGAGTTTTCGGCTAAGGCTGAAGCGGGAAAAAGCTACCGAATCGAGCTGGAGCAGGAGCCGATCGCCCTTCTGGACGCACAAATAGCCTATCCCGCCTTTACCATCAAGCATCCACGGGTATTACTCCGGAAATCCGGAACGATCAGCTACTTTGAAGACGAAGAGTTTCTGGGCATGGATAATGGCAGGATCAGCTTTAAGGCAAAGAAGAACAGTGCTTTGCCCACTATAGCCAGCCTTAGCCATAATGGCATGGAGTGGCTGGATCCCATCCCGCAAGGCTTTGTGCCGCGATCAAGCTTCAACCCCTATCCCGGTGGCATCCTTTGCGTACCACCCTCAGTGAAGGCTGTTAATTTTATGCAGGACAAGCATATATTGCAAAGAGCAGAGCTAATTGATCAGCATGCGAACATCTGGAGCGGACTCTCCTGGGATACTGAGGTAGGGCATTTTGAACCGCTAAAAGGGCTTAGATACAAGCATTATTACCTCAGCTGTCCGGGATTACCCATCTTGATCGTCGCAGTGGAAATCCTAAAGGATATTGCCAGGGCAAACTACCTCAGCTTCGGTGTGCAGACTCATTATCATCCTCAGAATGTGATGCCAAAAGCGGAGTTTTCCTATCCGGATAGCAATGATAAGTGGCATAGTTTCCGCAATTCAAGCCTGATGCAGCACCATACCGCTCAAGGTTGCATCTCCCGGATCAGAGTCGAGGATAGCATCTTGCATCTGTTGAGCTTCAGCACCCGGTATTGGGCGATGAGCTCAAACAAGGATTTTATGCGTACCAACGATCACTGCTACAGCAAGTTACATCCCAAGTCTGGAGACATCCTATCGCCCATAGTCATGCTGTTTGACTTTAGAGAATTGGAAACCGAGATGATGCAGGATCTATTGAATATGAAACTGAAACGAGTGTGATTACTTCCAGCGGTATTTCCCGAGGCTGCCCCTGACGGCATAAAAGATGAATTGCAGAGGAAAGATCAGGATCTGGGGGAAATACAGGATGCCCAGGTGAGTCTTTTTGACCAGGGACAGGTGACGCTGGCTGATGAACAGCTCTGTGCCGGATTTAATCAGGATTGACAGCAGCAAAAGATAGCTGAGCTTTGTGCTGAATAGCAGGATCAAGGCAAGATAGTAAAGAATGAAATAGATAAAAACAGCAGCAGCAATGCGCTTCAGATAAGCTGGGAAAAACTTGTACTTTGATGCCCGGCGGATGTTTTTGTGATACTGGCGGGAGAGATCGCTATCCTCAAAAACGCTCACCTGCATATCCACAGATGGATTGTAGATGGCTTTTTTGATGTAGGGCATCATCTTGAACAGCAGCAGGTCATCATCACCGCTAAGGATGTGGCCGATCCCAGCAAAACCACCGGCACGTTGAAACAGGCTTTTGCGATACACATGATTGCATGCGCTGGCTGTGATTGCTTTTTGATGTGCCAGGCCAGCAGCAGCCAGAGCATAATAGATGCTGCGCTCGAAGTTTACCAGCTTGAGATCACTATCTCCAACACTTCTATAAATAGTGGAATAACCAAGCATGTAGTCGATTTCTTCACTCATACTGCGTTTAATTTCAATCAACCAATTGGGAGGTAACTGACAATCCGCATCAGTGAAAGCCAAAACATCATATTTAGCCGCGTCAATTCCCTTCTGCAGGGCTGCTTTCTTCCCAGTCAAGCCAGGTATCTGATCCTGAAAATCAATGAAGTGGATACCAAATTGACCATCCCAGTTTTGGATAACGCTTTGAGTTTCATCACTGGAGTGATCACTGACGATGATAATCTCATAGGGGACTTCAGGGATCTCTAACTGTGCAATGGAACTCAGTAAAGCTGGAAGATTCTGAGCTTCATTTTTAGCTGCGATAATCACTGAAATGGGCTCTGGATTGTGGTTGATCGTTGATTCCGGAGCTACACTTCGTTTCAAGCCCTTATACACCCAAAACAAAAAGATCAGATATAAGAGGGTCAGAAGTGTAAAAATGATGCTAAATATCAGAGTAACCTCGCGTTCGTCTGCTCGATGAAGCTGGCTATTTCAGGATTATCGGCCTTGATATCGTCAATGGTTTTGCGTTTGATCTCCACTTTGGTGGGAGCTTCTTTTTCTTCCAGCAGACAGTTCAGATGGATCTGCTTGCCAAAAACATCCGAAAACACTGCTTCTATTCGTTCCAGATTGGTTTTTACGCTGCTGAGTTTGGTGTTGGAATCAAATTGCAGGCTTATCGCATTAGCTTTAATGCCAAGGCGCTTAGCGCTTTCGATGGCCAATCCACTGAGGAAACTGCTCTTTTTCAGGCGAGCAATTAGCTTTGTCCAGTTTTGCTCCAGCACTTCCTCATTAAACTCCAGCTTAGGCAAATCCGGTTCGGGAATCCTGGCTTCTCTGACAGGTGGAGCAGCAGCGGGTTTGGAGGCAGGCTTGGTGCTAGTTTCCTGTTTCTCGGTAGCTTGGGGTAAACCACCTTTCTGTAAGGATTTGATCAGATTTGCCACATCGGATATCTCTTCGATCCGGGAAAGCTTGATCATCGTAGCCTCAATCAGCAGATAGGGATTTCCGCTAAGCCGGATATCATTCTTAGCTTGCATCAGCACACTGAGGATGTAGAGCAAATCAGTTTGGGAAAACAGAGCTGCAATCTCGTCAAACAAAGCAATTTCGTCCTGACTGACATCCCGGACTTCGATATTCATCTTGCGCAGGATCACGATGCGCAGGTATTCCAGCATATTGGCGATAAACTCCTGCAAATCAGTGCCATCTTCAAAGATCTGATGCAGCATCATGATCAAAGAACTGGGATCCTTGACGTGAATCATTTGCATGAAATCATGATACACCTGATTGGGGATCATCCCAAAAATCTGTCTAACCTGCTCGATAGAGATGTCATTCATGCAGTAGGATATGGTTTGATCCATCAGGGATAGGGCATCACGCATGCCTCCATCAGCTTTTCGGGCAATAAGATACAGGGATTCATCATCCACACGAATCCCTTCCTGGCTGGCAAGATCCTGCAGTCTTTGCACAATTGCCTCAACCGGAATACGCTTGAAGTCATAACGTTGACAGCGGGAGATGATGGTGGGTAATACCTTGTGGGGTTCTGTTGTGGCAAAGATGAAGATCACATTCTCGGGAGGTTCTTCCAAGGTCTTGAGTAGTGCATTGAAGGCGTTCTTGGATAGCATGTGCACTTCATCGATGATATATATCTTGTATTTAGCACCACTTGCGGCATAAAGCAATTCGCGTTGCAATTCACGAATATCATCCACGCCTGTGTTACTGGCTCCGTCGATCTCGATAACATCTGGCGATATACCCGCAGTAATTTCCGTGCAATTGGTGCATTTATTACAGGGATTCGTAGTGGGACCTTCAAGGCAATTCAGGCTTTTAGCCATAATTCTTGCCAGGGAGGTTTTCCCCACCCCACGGGGTCCGGTAAATAAATAGGCATGGGCGATGCGCCCGGACGCAATCGCGCTTTGCAGGATCTTTGTAACGTGATCCTGTGCGTATACTTCTGAGAAGTTCTGCGGCCTATACTTGCGCGCAAGGACAATGTAGCTCATTCTACCTCCCGGAGCATACTTTTTGATTCAATGGATTTAGGCAAGGATTTTCTGCTGGACAAAAATGCAAAGGCCAGTACTGTAGCCTTTAGAAGAAAAAGTGCTTTCCCAAACCGGAAAGGAGGTTTTATTTATGAAGCTTGAAGGAAAAGTAGTAATCGCCCAAGGTGGAGGTCCTACAGCCGTAATCAATCAATCACTGGTTGGTGCTACTCTGGAAGCCAGAAAGTTTAGCCAGGTTACCCGGGTCTATGGAGCTCTGAATGGGGTGCAGGGTATTGTAAACGAAAACTTTGTGGATCTAACTCAAGAGACTACTCACAATCTGGAACAAGTGGCGGATACGCCCTCCAGCGCCCTGCTATCAACTAGGGATAAACCTGATATCGAATATTGCAAAGAGATCTTCAAGGTGCTCAAAGCTCATGATGTGCGTTACTTCTTTTACATCGGAGGCAATGACTCTGCTGATACCGTGCGCATAGTCAATGAACAGGCCCTGGAAGCTGAATATGAGTTTCGCGCCATACACATTCCAAAAACCATTGATAACGATCTGGTTCTTTCCGACCATACTCCGGGCTATGGATCTGCCGCTCGTTTTGTAGCTTCGGCATTTGCGGGAGCAAATCTGGATAATCGCGCTCTTCCGGGAGTCTATATTGGCGTTGTGATGGGACGGCACGCAGGATTCCTGACCGCAGCATCAGCTTTGGGGCAAAAGTATCCCGATGATGGCCCGCATCTGATCTATATGCCGGAACGCCCTTTTAGCCGGGATCAGTTTCTCAGTGACGTTAAAAATGCCTATGCTCAACATGGGCGCTGTGTGATTGCCGTATCCGAAGGGATCGTCGATCAGGATGGCGCTCCAGTGATTGCCAAGTTGACCAAGAATGTGGAGCATGACGCCCATGGCAATGTCCAGCTTTCTGGAACCGGGATGCTGGGAGATTTGCTCTGCGATTTGATCCGCGAAAAGCTTCAAATCAAACGAGTTCGAAGCGACACCTTTGGTTATCTGCAGCGTTCATATTTGGGTTGCGTATCCGATGTCGATCAAAGGGAAGCCAGAGAAGTGGGTGAGCGCGCCGCACACTATGCAATCTGGTACAACCTGGATGGTTCAATCTCCATTCAAAGAACCGGATACTACTCTGTGAATTACAAGCTGGAAAAGCTGGGAGATGTGGCCAGGAAAACCAAGCATATGCCTGATAACTTCATCAATGCTGAAGGAAACGGGATTACTGATGATTTCAGATACTACCTGCGTCCCCTGCTGGGATCGGGATATCCAGTTCCCCACAGATTACGTGCTCCTTTGGTAAACAAGCTCTTAAGCAAGTAGTTGTCAATTGAGCACGCACATGGCATAGGGTTCGAGAACATATCCCTTTGCCCCGTAACTGATCTTACCCTCGGTGAAGATGATTTCGCCGGGGGTCTCTCTTAGTGTTTGTTTGCGGGAGCTGATATTGACCACACAGGTGATCTGCCAGCCTGGTTCAAAACGCCTGTAGATCAGAAGCCCGTTGCTGCTATCGAGAAACTCAAAATCCCCATCAATCAGCAGTTGATTGTTTTTACGCAAGCTGATGCACCTGAGATAGAAATCCCGCAGATCTCTGGCTGTTGAATCACTTTCCCATTGCCAATTGAAGGGTCGACGATTATCAGGATCCTTTCCTCCCGCCATGGCAATCTCATCACCATAATAGATATGCGGAGTACCGATAAAGGTCATCTGGAAAAAGACTGCTTGTTTGACTCTGCGCAGATCCCCTTTTGCCAATTGCATCACCCGCTGTGTGTCATGACTGCCCAGAAGGTTCATCATGGCTCTGGCAGCATGCGGCGGATACATCGCCAAGCCAGTCTCGATCTGGCTCTGAAACTCCGCTTTGGCAATCAACCTATGGATGAAGAACTCCAGCACCGGACTATTGAAATATGCATAGTTCATTACACTATCAAAGTATCGATGCGAAATCCAGGCCCGGGCATTGTTCCAGATTTCACCAACCAACCAGGCATCGGATTTGATCTCTTTGACCCTGCTTCGAAACAGCTCCCAAAACCACCAGGGTACTTCGTCCGGGACGTCCAGCCGAAATCCATCCATATCTATGTATGTGATCCACCATTCTGCGCTATCCAGGATGTAATTCACAAGATCATCATTCACTTCGGCATTGCCGATATCCCGGATGTAGTTTTCAAAGGGATGCCGGCGGGACAGATCATAATTCAGATCCGGCATATCCTTGATGCCCCACCAGCATTGATAGTATTCCTTGGGTTTAAAATCGATCGGCAAGGGCTTTGGCAGTGGCCATTTGAACCAGTCATACCAATGCCAGTAATGTGATTCTTCACCCTTGAGTACGCAGTCCTGAAAAGCCCAGAATGATTCCCCGCTGTGATTAAAGGCTACATCCAGGATCACCCTCATCCCCCGGCTATGTGCTTCTTTGACCAGTAGTTGAAGATCCCTGGCAGTACCAAAGTGAGAATCCACCTTGCGAAAATCTGCTGCATCGTATTTATGAACTGATTTTGCTTCCCACAGGGGATTGAAATAGAGAATGCTGACTCCTAATTCCTGCAGATAATCAAGCTTCTCTTTTACCCCGCAGATATCGCCTCCGTAGAAACACCACCAGTCCGGCATCCCCTCAGGCTGATATGGGCTTTGCCGCAAACCTTCAATTGCATACCAATCCTTTTCGAAGTGATAATACTCTTGATTGAGAGCCAGGAATTCACCCTTCGGGGGCGGAGTACGACAATCCGCATAGTAAGATTCCCGGAAATCCTGGTTCAAGCCTGGGTCTCCATTGTGAAAGCGATCCATGAAAATCTGATAGATGATTCCACTTTGCACCCAGTTCGGGATTGCGAAGACAGGATAATCCTGGGGATCAACCTGATATACCTGAGCTTCCTGCATGGAAATCGAAGAGCCCAGATAAAGCTCCCTCTCCTGATGGATGATCTTGAAGAGAAGCCCGGTGGCTTCCTCCAGTTTAATTCGGAGGCACCAGATGCCCTCACTTGATGTTTTAGCAATGCGATTCATGCGCTGATTGATTCCCCCAAGTGTGAGATCAACGCTATCAGCCAGGTGCAGAGGCCATTTGAACAAAATGTCAAAAAGCCCCGCAGAAACCTGCTGTAGATCCAGAAAAGCACCCAGACCCTTGCTCTGGGCTTCAGCAATAACTTCTTCCCAATCCGGCAATTCTGCCATTTCTTCAACCACTACAAAGGAGTTCTCACCTCCATATGGATCAGCTTCCCGGTTGTGATGCGATGGGTCAGGCATCCAGATTCCATCTACAATCAATTTGTAAAGGTAACGCCCAGCTTTGAGATCATAGCTGATCACATAAAGCCCACCCATATCCTGTAACGATTGGATCTTCCACTCCGTGAAATCCCCCAGGATTCCTACTTCATGTTTACCAGCAGTAGGAGCTTGATAGGAGAATCTCACATGCATCTTCAGCTCGCTTTACTTTTAGGCTTTCGGCCAGCTTTGGCTTTGTTGGTCTTCAGTGGTTCATCATCCTGGCCTAATTCGCGTTGATAATGCTGGTTCAGATGATGTCCGGTTGCACTGTGTGGACAGGCAATGATGTCTTCCGGAGTGCCTTCCACCAGAATATAGCCTCCCTCTGCCCCACCTTCAGGACCCAGATCAATCACCCAATCGGCAGATTTGATCACATCCAGATTGTGTTCGATTACAACCACAGTATTACCCATTGCCACCAACTTCTTCAATACCTGCAGCAGTTTGTTGATATCATCAAAGTGCAGGCCAGTGGTAGGCTCATCCAGAAGATACAAGGTATTCCCAGTAGAGGTTTTGCTAAGCTCGCGGGATAGCTTGATGCGTTGAGCTTCTCCTCCGGATAGAGTTGTGGATGCTTGTCCAAGCTTGACATAATCCAGACCCACTTCATGAAGCGTGCGCAGTTTCTGCTTGATCGAAGGGATCGCATCAAAGAACTCAAAGGCTTCCTGCACATCCATATCCAGCACTTCCGCGATGTTCTTGCCTTTGTAACGAACGGATAGCGTTTCATGATTGTAGCGTTTGCCCTTGCACACATCGCAGGTTACATAGATATCTGCCATAAAGTGCATCTCGATTTGCTTCAGTCCGGCACCTTCACAGGCCTCGCAGCGCCCACCCCTGACGTTGAAAGAGAACCTTCCCGGTTTATAGCCCTTCATCTTGGAAGCGGGCAGTTCTGAGAACAGGTTGCGGATGGGATCAAACAGCTTGATGTAGGTGCAGGGATTGCTGCGGGGAGTGCGTCCAATGGGTTGTTGATCAATGGTTATGATCTTATCAATATGCTCCATGCCCCGGATTTCCTTCATCTTGCCCACCTTGTGAGATGTGCGATAGAAATGATTGGTAAGATATGGTGCCAGAGTTTGATTGATCAATGAGCTTTTACCGCTTCCCGATACTCCTGTGACACAAACGAACATCCCCAGCGGGATATTAACATCGATATTCTTGAGATTGTTGTGTGTTGCGCCGATAATGCTCAGTTGCCGATCATCCGCATTGATTCTTTTTTGGGGAATTGGGATGCACATTCTTCCACTGAGGTAGGATCCCGTTAGCGAATCCGGATTGTCAATGATCTCCTGCATGCTTCCTTTGGCAACAATTTGTCCCCCATAGATCCCAGCCCGGGGACCAAAATCCACGATCATATCAGCACTTCGCATGGTATCTTCATCGTGTTCAACCACAATCACGGAATTGCCCAAATCCCGCAGTTGCAGGAGCATATTCACCAGCTTTGCATTATCGCGTTGATGCAAGCCGATTGAGGGTTCATCCAGGATATACATAACCCCCACCAATTGCGAGCCGATCTGACTGGCCAGCCTGATTCGCTGCGCTTCTCCCCCGGATAGTGTAGGTGAGCGGCGATCCAGGCTTAGATAATGCAAGCCCACCGCCAGCAAAAAGCCCAGGCGAGCCTTGATCTCTTTGAGAACTTCCTCCGCAATCACCACAGCGTTGCCTTCCAACTTCAAAGCGTCAAAAAACTCATAGGCTTCCCGAATGCTCATTGCCGTCACATCCCCTATGTTTTTTCCAGAAATCCGAACTGCCAGAGAAGCTGGCTTCAGCTTTTGTCCTTCGCAATCAGGACAGGGTTTATCGCTAATGTACTGCATGTAGTAGCGCCGCATTTCTTCAGAAGTGGTTTCATGCATGCGTCTCTGCAGAGTAGGTATAACGCCTTCAAACTTCATCATAAACTCGCCACTACCGCGGGCATTTTGCCAGGCAATTTTGAACTTTCTACCCTTGGAGCCATAGAGGATCAGCTCTTTGACTATGTCAGGAAGCTGATACCAGGGAGTGTGCATGGAGAAGCCATAAGCTTTGGCAAGATTGCTCACCGTATTCATAGTCCAGCTATCCTTCTTCGCTTCAAGCCTTCCCCAAGGATCCACAGCTCCTTCCATGATGTTGCGTTCGGGATCTGGAATTACCAAATCCGGATCAAACTCCAGTCGATAACCCAGCCCGTTACAAGCCGGGCAAGCTCCGATGGGACTATTAAAAGAGAAGCTTTGCGGACTTAAATCATCAAAACCGATATTACAATGAGCACAAGAGTTTTGCGCTGATAGGATCAGTTCCTCTTTGAGATCTGGAAAGTCAATCTTGACCGTTCCTTCAGTAAGCTTCATCGCCAATTCCAGAGAATCCGAAAGCCGGCTTTGAATACCCTCTTTGATCACCAGACGATCAATCACTACATCTATGTTGTGCTTACTCTTTTTATCCAGAACAATATCTTCATCCAGATTTCGCACCACTCCATTGATCATCACCCGGGCAAAACCTTCACTGCGCAATTGCTCCAGCTCTTCTTTATGCTCACCTTTGCGGTTTTGTACCATTGGTGCCAAAAGCTGAATCTTGGTTCCAGAAGGATTCTGCATCAGATTTTCCACCATTTGGTCTACAGTCTGTGAACCTACTGGTTCTCCGCATTGATAGCAATATTGCTTGCCGATCCTGGCAAAGAGCACTCTCAGATAATCATAAATCTCTGTAATGGTACCCACTGTGGAGCGGGGATTCTTGCTGGCGGATTTCTGCTCGATGGAAATGGCAGGAGAAAGTCCTTCGATATAATCCACCTTAGGCTTTTCCATTTGCCCCAGGAACATTCTGGCATAGGCGGAAAGGGATTCTACATAGCGCCGCTGTCCCTCTGCATAAAGCGTATCGAATGCCAATGAACTTTTCCCACTACCGGATACGCCGGTAAAAACCACCAATTTGTCTCTTGGAATCTCCAGGTCAATGTTTTTCAGGTTGTGCTCGTTAGCACCCTTTATGATGATTTTTGTCTTCAATTTCGTCACCTCAATAGATATCAAGAAATCTGAAGTGCGATCTTTGTCAACTGCAAAGCAGCAAACTTTTAAAATCGGATGGCTTTGACGCTATAGAACCTCATGGGATTGAGGTCTTGCGCCAGGTGAACGTTTGCTATTTCATCATCATACATCAGTTTTAGCACATTGATACATATCCATCTTCAGCTGCATTTGAGAGCCCAGCAAAGGAAACTATGGCACAGGCGAACTCAAAGATGCAGAATTTCAATGGACAAACCTGTTGCTTCCCCTTTGCTTTAGCTCTGGTTCAGCTCTACTTCAGCCCATGATTCCCCCGTGCCACGGGTAGAACATGGGCTGAAGTAGAGCTGAACCAGAGCTGAACCCATGAGGAAGGGACAAGAATCAATAAGAGTCATTGGGCCTGCGTAGCTTCGTTGCCTGGCTTGATTTTGAATCTAAGGAATTTGGGAATGGGGAAATGAGAATATACCCGGTATTTACGGTTGACAATCAAATACGAGAAGTGATGGTCGATGTTGAAGCTTGCTGTTTCTAATTCATTCTCATCAACTGAATATTGATAGATTCCGGTGATCCTGGCACGAACAGAACCTCTCTCGTCATCAGAGCTATCCTGTAATAGCACGATATTGCTGATGATGAAGCTGGTTATGGGCTCCGTTATGTGAAAATCACGCTCTTTGAAGTTCTCATAGATATACTTCTCCAATACCAAACGCAGTGCTTCGTTTTCCTCAGGTTTAGGGAAGAAGTATCGATATGCCACCGATCCTGTGATGATAAGGGCTGCCAATATCCCGACTGAGACATACCATCCAGGAAAGCGTTTATGTAGATAGTAGCCAGTGTTTATTATAAAAACAATGGCAATAATCTGCAGAACAAAGATCAAGTGATCCATAAGAGATCCTCATGTTTGTTGTTTTGGCTTTGGCAGAAAACGCAAGAAGCATATCTTGCAAGTACTGATTCTGGTTTCGTGATCAATAACATGGATGAATAGTACATGATTCCTAATCAATTAACACACAATTTCATCGGAAACAGGATATGATTCCATGTCAAGTGAAATATTGAGAATGGAGTTGAGCAATCTCCAAATTGCCCAAGCGACCAGAGCTCGCTTCTTTGAAGCCAACAGCTGAAGCCAGGATACAAGCTTGGCGATTGAGTGGGATTAACCAGCTATTGCTGTTCCTTCATCATGTTTTCCAAGGCTTTCATGCCTTTTGGACTGCTCATTTTCTTCATCATCTTTTTCATGTCTTCAAATTGGCGCATGAGGCGATTTACTTCCATCACAGGACGGCCGCAGCCCTTTGATATGCGTAAGCGGCGGCTGCCATTGAGGATATCCGGTTTTTCACGCTCTTTATAAGTCATGGATTGAATGATGGCTTCCACGTGCTTTAGGGCATTATCATCAATCTTCAAATCAGCGGGTAATTTACTGCCCAAGCCTGGAATCATGCGAATCACGGATTCCAAAGGTCCCATCTTTTTGATGCTCTGCAATTGTTTGAGGAAGTCATTCAGGGTAAACTGGTTTTTCAGCATCTTTCGCGCCAGCTTTTCTTCTTCCTCTTCTTCAATGCTGGCCTGAGCCTTTTCGATCAGAGTAAGCACATCGCCCATACCCAATATGCGGGATGCCATGCGATCCGGATAAAAGATTTCCAGATCCGGTATCTTTTCACCGATACCCACAAAGGCAACCGGACGTCCGGTAACCGCCTTGATTGATAGCGCAGCTCCACCTCTGGCATCACCATCCAGCTTGGTAAGAATCACAGCATCAAAAGCCAGCTTGTCATGGAACTCCCGAGCAACGGTTACTGCATCCTGACCGGTCATGGAATCAGCCACGAAGAAGATATAATCTGGTTTGATATGAGCCTTCAGACGCGCTACTTCATCCATCATTTGAGTGTCAATGTGCAGGCGTCCGGCAGTATCAAAGATCAAGAGGTTGCTAAAATCCGCATGAGCCTGCCTGAGGGCACTTTCTGCAATCGTGATTACGTCTTTGGTATCTTCAGCGACCACCGGAATATCGATCTGACGTCCCAACACCTTGAGCTGTTCGATTGCGGCAGGACGATAGACGTCACAAGCCACCATCATCGGCTTGATGCCTTTTTTGCGATACATTGCCGCAAGTTTGGCACAAGCGGTAGTCTTCCCTGAACCCTGCAGACCAACCATCATGATCTTGACCAGCTTGTTGTTATATACCTTCAGCTCGAAGCCTTCGGTATCCATTAAACTGATGAGCTGTTCATGGACGATTTTTACGATCTGCTGGCCGGGAGTAAGGGATTTCATCACTTCCGAACCCAGTGAGCGTTTTTCTACTTCGGCAATGAAGTTTTTGACAATCTTGAAATTGACATCTGCTTCCAGGAGAGCCAGACGGATCTCGCGCATGCTATCTTTGATGTTTTGTTCCGTGAGGTAGCCGCTACCTTTGAGTCCACGAAAGATTTTATCCAAACGGTCGGAAAGGCTATTGAACATTAGATCCCCTTCAGAGAGTTGATTGTATTACTATAGTTATCGGATTTGAAGATGAAGGATGCCGAGACCAGGATATCTGCACCTGAATTGATCAGAGTACTTGAGTTTGTATCGTTTACTCCGCCATCCACTTCTATCTGAAGCTCGGGATAATACTGTTTCCGGATGGCATCAAGTTCGCTGATTTTTCTGATTACATTAGGGATGAAGCTTTGGGCAGAATACCCCGGATTCACGCTCATAATCAGCACAAAATCCAGATCTGGCAGGAGGGCTTCAATGGTACCTAGAGGTGTTCCAGGATTCAGAGCCAGGCCAGCTTTAATTCCATTCGCTTTGATCCGCTGTATCAAGCGATGGGGATGATAGACCGTCTCCTGATGAAAGGAAAGATACTGCACCCCGATCTCTGTCAAAGGATCCACATAAGCTTCCGGATTCGTCACCATCAGATGCGCATCCAGAGCTTTATCAGTGTGCTTGCGGATGCACTGAACCAAAGGGTAACCAAAGCTGAGATTGGGCACATAATGCCCATCCATCAAATCCAGATGAATGATATCGGCCGCAGAAAGGGCTTGTAGTTCTTCTCCCAGCCGGGAAAAATCCGCTGAGAGCACAGATGCCGCTATTAATGGGATCATTTCTTCTTCCCTTTGCTATTAATTACTAGTACGATATCCCGCAGCTCTTCATCAAACTGAGCCCGGTATTTTTGAATAATTTGTGGTTTTAAAAGGATCAATTCCTGCATCCAGGCACTGTTTTCCACTCCGACAAACAGGGTATCCCGCTCGATTTTGATCGGATGCGATCGTTCTGCCAGAAGCTCGCCTACAACTCCTTTCCAGGCAGAATAGAGTTTGACAAAGCGTTTAAACTTCTCACCAGCCAAGTGATCAATGACATGGCGGATATGAGAGTTGATTTGATTAAGTGCCATATAATAAACAAAGGGAGTCACGCTGAATAAATCAGCCCGAACTCCCTTTTTACTATGCATTTATTCTTGGTTTTTATAAAGTCCCATGGCATTATATGCCAGGATCAATACAGCCATCGCCACATAATATACAGATCCGATACCCATTGGAGTACTATCGACTCTGGACATCAACAGGCCAGGAATGATTGCAGCAATAATGAAGACAACATAACCGATCACCCGGTGCATCACCGTGCTGTTTGGACGATTGATCATAAAGACAGTAATCAGCACTAATGCGATGAACAGGATCGTTATCCCTAACATCAGCATCACTACAGTGGGAACGGTCATGTCAGCAGGCAGATTAATCACACTGGAACGCAGCGCGATCAGCATGGGAGAGATGATCGCCAGAATCATCAAGATTGCTGCCAGGATCATCCTGAAGGTCTTATTTTTGGTTTGAACTACTTCAAAATGACGTTGCCTGTTGCGTAGGGTGAGAAAGACAACCACACCCATCAGCAAAAAGAATCCGGCATAAGCCAGCATCATAACCGGCCTGCCAGTGATCATACCCATCAATGACATCACAAAGATGAATATCACCAATGAGGCTATTTGCTTGATCTTGAAGATCGTATCTTGCATGGGAACCTCCCGTAAATTATTCGGCTTCAGCAGTTACGTCAAAGTTGAGATCAACCTGGATTTCTTTGTGCAACCGAAGTTGCAGCTTGTGTTCACCCAGTTCCTTAACATGGTGTTCCATCTGAACGCTGGAGCGTTGTATTTCCACTCCCTGTTCTTTGAGGGCAGACACGATATCATTTTCGGAAACCGAGCCAAACATCGATCCCTGTTCATCAACTTTGCGAACAAATGTCAGTTTTATGGAAGCTATTTTTTCGGCAAGGTTTTTCAGCTCTGCCAGCTTTTTTTCTTCTGCTAGTTTCAATTCGTCCTGAATTGAGCCAAGGCGTTTCATGTTTGCAGGGGTGCCATAAATGGCATATTCTCTTGGGATAAGGTAGTTGCGCGCATAACCACGTTTTACGTTTACAACTTCGCCTTTCTTGCCAAGATTTTCTATGTGTTCAAGTAATATCACTTTCATGCGGTATTTCCTCCACGGTTTTTATTTCGGATGCCCAACCAGCTATCGGCAAGACCGATCAGGGTGAGCGGAATAAAGGCATACAACAGGATCAGCACCATGATGATGCCACGTAACACGGCACTCGAAATCACTCTGGATAGCCCCAGGGAAACAGAGGCAAAGCCCTGAATCAAAGGAACTACACTGAGTAGAATGAGCGCATTCACAAAGATGTGTCTGCTGGCTTCAAACAAATACAGAGGCAAAATCGCCACGATTAGCAGGTTGTACACGTAGGAAAACCTCAAATCCTCGAAGCGAAAGGGAATCTTGATGCTACGATGAAACAGGAAATATCCAATCAATAAAGCCAGAACCTGACCCAAGCCCCAAACAGCGGGCAGAATCATCTTCCAAAGCTTCATGCTCAGATCCATATAATCCCGGTTCACCAGTGCCGGCATCTGCGTCTGTAAAAGTTCGTATCCCTGATCAAAGCTTTGTGCAAGCAAATCTCCATACAAAAACATCCGCAGCATTGAATAGCCAATAATCCCGATAATCGAGAGTAACAGAGCTTCGCTGAGTACTTGGTTGTTACGGAGAGTAATCAGGAAAATATAGGCAATAAAGCCAACTCCAAAAATGGCATCCAATACCATCAACTGAGTGGCCAGACTTCGATCCATAATCAGGAGACTCAAGGGTAAGACAGCAAAGACAATCAAAAGTCTTTGAGGCGATACAATCGAGATCCCAAGGGTTTTGGCACAGAAGATCATCACCAATATTATTCCCAAAAAGGGACTAAAGCTTGCTATCGCTCCACTGAGCAGGGAAAACCAGAACATTGGGCTATTCTATCACGTATGCGATCAAAGCCATTTGCCGCGCACGCTTGATCTCAGTGGTCAGCTTGCGTTGGTGTTTGGCACAAGTTCCGGTAAGACGAGCTGCTTCGATTTTGCCCACATCAGAGATGTATTGGCGCATCAGATCAATGTTCTTGTAATCAATCACGATGTCTTTATTGGCGCAGAACTTGCAGTATTTCTTACGGGTGAACTTTTTCTTTCTATCGCTGAAATTCATTTCTTCTCCTAAAAGGGTAAGTCATCATTAGTAGTTTTTGGGGGAGCAGTAATCTCATCAGGAAGAGGAGCATCCTCACTGCCGGTGTTTTGACCATCACGAGGCTTCCATTCCAAGTTGTGAATGGCTTCGGTAACCAGCTCCGTTGATTTGCGATTAACATTGTTCTGATCTGTCCAGCTACGGGTTTCAATCCGGCCTTCAACGATCAGAGCAGATCCTTTGTGGGAATAATTTGCCAGGTTCTCAGCCCATCTGTTCCAAGCTACGCAATCAATCCAACTGGTTATTTTTTGCCATTGGTCGCTTTCATCTTTGTAATTGCGATCAACTGCCAGGGTGAACCGGAGTACTGGAGTACCCTTTGGAGTATACTTCAATTCAAGGTCATTGGCAATTCTGCCACTAATAATGCACTTGTTGAGATTTGGTAACCTGAGATCTGCCATGTGATCCTCCTTTTATTCGCCACGTGCAACGAACATGTGACGGATTATGGCTTCGTTGATGTTGAACTGCTGTTTCAAAGCTTTAACAGCAAGGCTGTCCATCTTGAAATAGTTCACGAAATAATAGGCTTCCTGCACCTTATCGATGGGGTAGGCAAGCATGCGCTTTCCCCAGGGATCGGTCTTGATGATTTCCGCACCGCTATCACGCAGTTGATTCAATACAGCTTCATTCGCTGCAGTAGATTCATCTGCATTCAGCTTCGGAGTGAACATCACCATCAGTTCGTAATCCTTGATCATCCTTTTCCTCCTTTGGACTTTTGATTCCGGCAGCTTTGCCACCGGAATAGGATTTTTTCCATTTACTGTAATCATTCAATACTTGATTGAAGTCATACCTGCTAAAGGTATCCAGAAACCTGGACACCAAAGTTAAGCTTTCTTTGTAAGATTCCAATTCTGTCTCAGTAAAATCGCTGAGCACATACTCATCGGCCGCAAAATCAGATGATCGACCAATACCAATCCGGATACGCCTTAGCTCACTGGGTGGAAGCACTTCAAACAGAGATTTCAAGCCATTATGCCCACCATCTCCTCCTCCATTACGAATCCGCAACTGAGTAGCTTCCAGCTCAATATCATCATGCACTACCAAAACTTCGTCAATTGACCATTTCAGCATCGCAGCTCTAAGCGCTTTGCCCGAAAGGTTCATATAGGTATTTGGCTTGATCACAACCATATTGCGATAGACGAGATAATCATACAGATCGGTTTTGCCAAAACTTTGTTTGTGTACCTGAGCCCAAAGATCCACGCAGATGAACCCGATGTTATGCCGGGTTCGGCTGTATTTTTCTGTGGGATTGCCCAAGGCTAAAACCAAGTTCATTATGCAAGTGTTATTCTTCGGGATTATCTTCGGGCTTGGCTTCCGCTACGGGAGTTTCCGTTGCTACAGCTTTGGCATGAATAACAACCAGAGTGACATCGTCGGCATCCTTGTAGTTCCAGACACCTTGTTTTAGATCACGGATATGCTTGCTGTCGCCAACCTTCATATCGCTAACGTCAAGCTCCAGTCCTTCAGGAATGTCACTGGCTTTACCAGATACTTTTACTGTGCGCTGTATCACATCCATGAACCCGCCTTCTTTAATACCAATGGGCTCGCCCACCATATTTAACGGGATTTCAAGCTCAATAACAGTATCCTTGCCCACCACCATAAAATCCAGGTGCAGGAAATTGCGGGATACTGGATGTACCTGTTTGTCTTTGAGCACTGTGTGATACTTTTTACCACCAGCTTCCAATTCATAAAAAGCAAGCTCAGTGAAGCTCTTTTTGTAACACTTGTGGAATTCGTTGCTGGCTACTGAAAGCTTGGTTGCTTCCATCTCGGCTCCATAAACCACACATGGTATCATTCCGGAATTTCTAAGCGTCGTCAGATCGCTCTTTTTCACGGTATTTCTGGGTTCAGCTTTAAGAGTAAATATCATTTATTCCTCCATTTATTTACTATCTAAACAAAATACTAATAGATTCTTCGATGTGGATCTTCTTGATGGCAATGGCAAGCATCTCTGCTATCGAGAGTTGAACTATCTTGCTGCAGTTTCTTTTCCGCTCGCTGAGCTGGATGGTGTTTGTGATAAAGAGTTTTTCAATCGGGGAGGCCTCAAGAGCTGTAATCGCATTTCCGGAAAGAACTCCATGCGTACATGCTGCAAAGATCTTCTTAGTCCCCTGCTCCTGCAAGGCTCTGGCCACCTTGATCAGGCTACCCCCTGTATCAATGATGTCATCAAAGAGGATTGCTGTTTTACCGGCTACATCGCCGATTATATTCAAAAGCTCAGTTTGATCGTTGTTTCCGCTGCGTCGTTTATCACCAATAGCCAAGGAACAATTCAAGCGTTTTGCCAAAGCCCGGGCGCGGTTGGCTCCTCCTGAATCCGGAGATACTACTACGATTTCCTCCATCTGCATGATGCTTTTGAAATATCTGGCAAAAGAAGGAATGGCATATAGATGATCCACTGGAATATTAAAGAAGCCCTGAATCTGATCAGCATGAAGATCAACGGTAATCACCCGGTCTGCACCAGCGACTGTGATGAGATCCGCAACCAATTTGGCTGTGATAGGCACCCGGGGTTGATCTTTTTTGTCGCTGCGGGCATAGGCATAATATGGAATCACACAGTTGATCCGCTGCGCTGAAGCTCGTTTCAAAGCATCTATGATAATCAAAAGATCCATCAGACTGTCATTCACCGGATAACTGGTCGGTTGGATTACAAACACATCTGCCCCACGAACATTATCGTTTATCTTCACAAACGATTCATCGTTTGAAAACTTGAACAGGTCGATATCCCCTAAAGGGATTCCGGCATGACGGGCAACCTCCTCGGCCAGAGGAAGATTTGCGTTTCCTGTGATCAGTTTTAACTTGGAAAACATGCTTGATACTCACTTCGTGATATTGTTCGGGTTATATGGGTGTAGTATCCCATCTTCTCAAAGTGGCTCTGACACTCGGTCATGCCACGTTCATCATCAAATATTCCAAAACATGTGGATCCACTGCCACTAAGCATACTGACCACAGCGCCATAAGCAACAATTTCCTGCAGTAATCTATCCACTTGAGGATACAATCTGCGCACTGCGGGCTCAAGTCTGTTAAACATCGTGGCCAGAGGATTTTGCGGATCAAATTGCCTTGTCTCGCCAGGAGCCGGGAGCTCAGTGGCGCCATAGGCTTTTCCGGCAGCTATCGCTATTCCGGGATTCACAAGCAAGATATTCTTGATCAGAATATCGCTCATGGAACTGATCCTCTCCCCCCGGTTTTCACCAAGGGCAGTGCCTCCCACCAGAAAGAAATTGATATCACTGCCAAAACTGGCTGCAATTTCATGCATCTTATCCTCTGAGAGGTCTAAGTGCCAGAGCTTGTTTAATGCGATCACAGTAGTGGCGGCGTTTGAACTGCCACCACCCAATCCAGCAGCCACAGGAATCCGCTTCTGAAGCTCAATATCAAGTCCCGAGGGGATCTGATACATCTCCTTCAGATAACTGGCTATGCGGCAAACAAGATTGTCTGCACCATTCAGCTCAGGCATTGAGCACAACAATTTCAAGGTGCTCCTTTTTGTCAAAGCATATTTTACGCTATCAAAAAGGTCAATACTGCATAAGACAGTATTGACCTGATGATAGCCATTCGGCAGGTGACCAAGCACCTCAAGAAATAGATTTATTTTTGCGTAAGAAGCGGCTAACATTCTTCTTCTGCTTTTTGGGCACCTCATCACCATAGTAGTAGTAATAGTAGTAGTAGTAATAGTAGTAGTTCTGCTTGCTATAGTACTTCTGAACATAGATACTGTTTACGATGATGCCGTCGATCCTGGCATCCACGTTGTCCATCAATTCTTTAGTGCGCTTGATGATGTTCTTCTCGGTAAAGCCACAGCGCACCACGATGAAGGTCATATCTACTTTCTTGGTCAGAATCAAAGCATCAGTAACAGCGATAACGGGAGGAGTGTCAAAAAGGATGTAATCATATTGCTTTCTCAACTCATAGATCATTGCATCCAGCCTGGGAGAAGCAATCAATTCGGAGGGATTGGGTGGCACAAAACCACTGGTGATTATGCTCAGATTGGGAATCCCGGAGTCCTTGATCACTTGTTCCACTTTTACGTCTGGATCGATCAAGTAATCGCTGGAGCCGTTCTCTTTATCCAATGCAAACTTGGAATGTATGGTAGGGCGCCTCATATCCATATCAACCAACACGACTCTGGCATTCATTTGAGCAAGGGTGATGGCCAGGTTCGCAATTGTTGTGGATTTACCCTCTTTGGGACCTGAAGAAGTTATTAGTAAAGTGGTGCTTCCCTCAGCTTTACGTGCCAGAATATTGGTTCTCAGAGTGCGATATGCTTCTGCGATTGGGGATTTGGGCGCATAGTGAGAAACCAGTTGCTGAAGCACAAAGTGCATTGATCGGGTAAGCTGCTCCCGATTCTCGCCCTCTGCTCGTTCAATCATGGAGTTAAACTCTGATAGTTTGCCTTCCGCTTCACGGATCAAGGGAATAGTGCCCATGATTGGCAACTGTACATAGCTTTCCATATCTTCAAGAGTACGGAGTTTTGTATCCAGGGAATGTACCAGGAAGGCTGCACCAATACCCAAACCCATACCCAATATGATACCTACCAGGATGTTCATCGATACTCGTGGCTTGATTGGGACAGTGGGTTGATCAGCATAGTCAATGATGCGGATATTACCCACCTTGGCTTGTTCCGCGATCTTGGCATCCTCATATTTTTCCATCATAATGCCGTGGATCTTGCTATCCAGCATCATATTACGAGAAAGCCTCGCCAGTTCCAGCTCTGTATTGGGCAGGGATATAATTCGCTGATCATACATTTCTTTGGTCTGTTCCAGTCCGCTGACCCTGGTTCGGGCAAGCTCAAGATCAAGATTGGCCTGAATGATTCGGGTCAAGAGATCACTGCGTTTAGCAAGCGGATCATCAACTACGGATACTGAAACAAGACGGCGAACCTCACGGTCCAGAGTAGCTTTGGTGTTTTCCATTTCCCGGTTCAGTAGCAGGATTTGGGGATGATCAAGCGGATATTCATTCTTGGTTATCAGCTTGGTTATCAGAGCTTGAGTTTCCACCACTTGCTTGCGTAATTCTGCAATATATGGAGCTTTAACAACATTGTCGATATTCACAACCAGGGAATCTTGCTCCCGTAGTTGCCGTGTGAGCAGATCAAGTGATTTTGCCCTCACAGATTGCTCAGTAAGCGCTGCTTCTAGTTCAGCTTCCAGATCCGAAGATTGCTCAATGAGCTTAGTAGTTTCGGCACTTAACTCAGTCAGGCGGTTCAAGTTTTTAAACTCCCGGAGATCGTTTTCAGAGGATTGTAACCTTCTGCTGATAGCGTCCAGTTGAGTTTCCAAAAACTCCCGGATCGTTGTGTATTCCAGGCGTGCAAACTGAGTGTTCTGCTGTTGAATAGCCTCTGCAATGGCATTCACTGCCGCTGCTGCTTCGGCTGGACTGGTGGATTCCATAGAAATGTTTAGCAGATCTGTCTCACGTTTGGATTCGACCTTCACACCCCCCAGGGCTCCGGCTGGGTTAGCTTTGGAAGCAATCGGGAAAAGATCCCAATCCGGATACTTCTTCATAATCTCCCAGGCAAGAGCCAGAGTTGGTTTACTCTTGATCAGCTCGATCTGGTTATTGATGGAGTTCTTTCCCATTCCTGGAGTAGCCATAAATAGCATTTCGGTGCTGCTCTTTTGATCTTCAAGAAGTATCCTGCTAGCAGCTGAATAGATCTTGGGCTGCCTTGCTGTGTAAAAAACTGTTGCCACCATCACGAGGAAAAATACCAGCACGATCAGGTATCTGAATTGCAGAATAATCCGCAGGTAATCTGAAAGCTTTATCTCATCTTGAACAACTTGATTGATGTTTTGATTATCCACTGCTGCCTTCCTTAACTATAAGTTTGTGACAAGGTTGTATACACTGAGTGTGATTGCTGCTTTGGAGAGGAAATCTGCCACGCGTGAGAAGGCATAGAAAATTGTACCGGATACCACCACAGTATCCCCGGGCTTCATCTCTGGGATCAGGGATGCATCACCTGTTTCCAGATACTGTTTGAAGTTCACCCAAATCACTTTATCACCCTCTTCTGAAGGACGCACAATGCGAATCTTGGAGAGCTTGGCATCCTCCTTGGGACCACCGGCAAGGGCAATAAGGGTTAAAAAATCGGTGTCATCCGGAACAACATACAATCCCGGTTTAGCCACTTGCCCCAGAATATATGTGTTCATTTTCAGTTTTTCCACGCCGCTACGGATACCATCATAGGTATAGGCAGATATATTACTCGTAGGAGTAAAAGATACCGCAGTCTGGCCAAACAAAGATAAGCTTATACAGATCAATAAGATCGCAAACAGAATCTTCTTCACAACTTCCTCTTTTGCATTTTATGTAAAAATCTCCAGCTTGCCGTTCGCGTCAAGCATTTTCTTGTTGAACATCTCATACTCACTTTATAGTAATCACTGGAAGCCGTATTTAGCCCGGGATAGCATCAGCTCTGGGCATGATCACGGACTAAAACGGCTTCCAATCTGCTTACAAATTAGTTTATGTGTAAGATACGTTCATTGGATTCCGAACCCATGTAAATCTGGTGTTCTTCATCCCAGTCAAAATAATCCACCCGCCACCGCAGAGTTGTTCCCGGATCAATAGGAGGAGTCAGGACAGGAAATGTCATCCACAGTGGATTATCCTCCACCCCCAGATGCAGATCGTTACTCCAGAGCAGTTCGTTATCTTCATTCCACACCAGCACCCGATAGAATCCGGTTCGATCATCGGCAATTTCCCATTCAAATCTCCAACCGCTGTTGGGCATGACAGCTCCATTGGCTGGGCTCAGGAGGTTACTTTTAGCAAGGATGGCATAGGATACAGTATCAGAGACCGAACTATTCCCACTGGCATCAAAGAGTTCAGCATAGTATGAATACCAGCTTCTTTCATTCAAGGGCCCCTGATCCAGATACGAGTATGAGTTAGCAGGGATATTGGCAATCTCCTGCGCTAATGTATCAATATCCGAGTATCTGTAGATCTTCAGGTGGCTAAGATCATTATCGATAAAGGGGTCCCAGCTTAGCTTGATCCAATTACCATCTGGCACGGTATC